>NZ_QAIJ01000148.1:37316-41457 GCF_003060985.1 Stenotrophomonas sp. HMWF023 | reverse complement strand
CATCGCATGAAACGCTCTACGCTGCCAACCGTAACTCGTTCACCTATGTTCCAACGCATCAACTCCGGAAACCCCGCATGCCGCCCCTGCTGAAAATCCGCACCGAGCGCGGGCAGATGTCGGCCATCGAACGCCGCATCGCCGACTTCATCCTCGACAACGCCCACCTGCTGCGCGATTACTCCTCGCAGCAGCTGGCCAGTGCCCTGGGCATCAGCCAGTCCAGCGTGGTCAAGTTCAGCCAGAAGCTCGGCTTCAAGGGCTACCCGGACCTGAAGTACTCCATCGGCGAGGACGTCGCCCGCGCCGGTGCCGACCCGCAGCAGGCGCCGGCCGCACCGGACATCAACGATGACTACCTGCGCCTGGGTGACGCCCTGCGCCGCAGCAAAGCGCAGGCCGAGGAAGAAACCCGGCAGGCCAACCCACGCGAGGAAATCGAGCGCATCGTACAGCTGCTCGACGGCGCGCCGAAGCTGTTTGTCCACGGCCTCGGTGACGACGGCCTGTACGCACGCGAATTCGCCATGCGGCTGTCGCTGCTCGGCCTGCTGGTGGTACCGCATACCGATCCGATCCTGATGCTGGCCAACCTGTCCGCCGCGCGCCCGGGCGATGTGCTGTTGATGTTCTCCGAGTTCGGCAATCTGCCACAGCTGTCACAGCTCTCGCGCCAGTTCCAGGACATGGGCGGCAAGGTGGTGTCGATCACCCGCCACACCGCCAATCCCCTGCGCGCGCATGCCGATGCGGCGCTGGTGGTGTGCGCGCACGACCGTGCGCCGCAGGTGGCACAGCTGCTGTACCGTAGCGCCATGCACGCCCTGCTCGATTTCCTGTTCGTGCTGCTCTGCCATGCCAATCCGGATCGCCAGCAACAGCTGGCGGTGAACCTGGAACGGATCGATCACCTGCTGGATTCCTGACCGGAGCGCCCGATGAACCTGCTGCTGGCCCGCCTTGCATCCGCCGCGCTGCTGCTCGTAGCGGCCGTCACTGTCCATGCTGCGCCGCTGGACGACGCTCGCCAACTGATCGTCGTCACCAGCGAGAACTGGGACAGCACGCAGGGCCAGCTGCAGGCCTTCGTGCGCGACGGCAAGCAATGGCGCGCGCACGGACAGGCGTTCCCGGTGGCGCTGGGCCGCACCGGTAGTGCCTGGGGCCTGGGCCTGCATCCTGCCCAGGCCGATGGCCCGCAGAAACAGGAAGGCGACGGCCGCAGCCCGGCCGGTGTGTTCGCGCTGGGCAGCGCGTTCGGTTATGCCGTCACCCGGCCCGGAACGGCGATGACCTACCAGCCAATGAGCAGCACCAGCTACTGCATGGACGTACCGGCGTCGCCGTTCTACAACCGCATCGTCGATGCAAAGAAGGTCGGCAGTGCCGCCATCACCGGCTCCACCGAACCGATGCGGCTGGACCTGCACAACAAGGGCGACGTGCGTTACCAGGAAGGCTTCGTGATCGCGCACAACCCGGACAACCAGCCTGGCAAGGGCAGCTGCATCTTCGCCCATCTGTGGCGCCAGCCCGGCGAGGCCACCGCCGGCTGCACCGCGATGCCACAGGCGCGCATGCAGGCATTGCTGGACTGGCTGCGCCCGCAGGACACGCCGCGTTTCGTCCTGTTGCCACGCGCCGAATACCAGCGCCTGCAGGCGCAATGGAAACTGCCCGCGCTTGAAGGAGCCGCACGTTGAGCACCACCGACGAACCACAACTGCAACGCGCGGTCAGCCGCTGGCAGATCGTCGGGCTGTCGATCAACGATGTGGTCGGCAGCGGCATCTACCTGCTGCCGGCGGCCACGGTCGCCCTGCTCGGGCCCTTCAGCCTGTGGGGCGTGGTCGCTGCCGGCATCGTCGTCGCCCTGCTGGTGCTGTGTTACGCGCAGGCGGCCAGCTATTTCGATGAACCCGGTGGCAGCTACCTGTACGCGCGCGAAGCCTTCGGTCGCTTTGCCGGCTTCGAGATCGGCTGGATGATCTGGCTGACCCGCATCAGCTCCGCCGCAGCGCTCAGCAATGCGCTGGCCGACGCCGTGGCGCGGTTCTGGCCGTGGGCAGGCGCAGGCATGGGCCGCATCGCGATCATCGTGGTCTCGCTCGTCTTCCTGACCGGGGTGAACATCATCGGCGTGCGTTCGGCTGCTCGTACCGGCATCGTGCTGGTGATCGGCAAGATGCTGCCGCTGCTGTTGTTCGTGGCCATCGGCGCGTTCTACATCGACCCGCAGCTCGCCTTCTCCGGCCAGCGCCCGGACCCGCACGACCTGCAGCGCATGGGCGAGGCAGCGTTGTTGCTGTTGTATGCCTATGCCGGGTTCGAGAACATCCCGGCCGCGGCCGGCGAATACCGCAACCCGCGCCGCGACATCCCGTTTGCGCTGATCACCATGATCGTCACCGTCACCGTGATCTACGCGGCGGTGCAGATCGTGGCGCAAGGCACCCTGCCCGGCCTGGCCAGCTCGGCCACCCCGCTGGCCGATGCCGCCTCCAGCTTCGGCGGCGAGGCGCTGGCGCTGATCCTCACCGTGGGCGCGACCATCTCCATCCTCGGCACCAACAGCAACACGATGATGATGGGCCCGCGCTTCCTGTTCGCCCTGGCACGCGATGGCTACGGCCCGAAAGTGCTGGCGCAGGTGCACCCGCGCTTCCGTACCCCGGCCGCGGCGATCTTCTGCCAGGGCCTGATCGCCCTCGGCCTGGCGCTGTCCGGCTCGTTCGTGCAGCTGGCGCTGTTGTCGATGACCACGCGCCTGTTCGCCTACATCGGTACTGCGGCAGCGGTGCTGGTACTGGCCAAGCGCTATGCCGACCGCCCCGGTGCGTTGAAGCTGCCCGGTGGCCCGTTGATTCCGGTGCTGGCCCTGCTGCTGTGCGTGGCCCTGTTCGCCAGTGCCAGCTGGCAGAACATCGCCGCGGCGCTGGTTGCCTTCGCTGTTGGCGCGGTCATCTACAAGCTGCCGCGCAAGGACGCCAGCGCCGATTGACCTGCCGATCACGCTGCCGGCCCGATGCGTTAACCGGCCGATGGGCAGGATCAGGCTTCGTCCACCACGGAGCCTCCTGCCCATGAGCACTGATTACCAGATCCCCGGCCGCGTGCCGGAAGACGGCACCCCGCGCCAGGCTGTTTCGGACTACTGGCGTGATCGCTATACCAGCGAGCCGTATTACGACAACCAGCTGTTCTTCGACGATTACGAGCCGGCGTACCAGATCGGCCACACCGCGCGCGCGCAGGACATGATCCGCGCGTACGAAGAGATTGAAGGCGAGCTGGAGTCGCGATGGGCGAACGAGCGCGGCAAGAGCCGGCTGGAATGGTCGCAGGCGCGCAGCGCCGTGCGTCGCGGCTGGGAAGAAGCAGTGAATCTGGACCCGCGCCGGAACAGCGGCGGATAACCATGCCCTGTAGAGCCGAGCCCATGCTCGGCTGAAGCCTCAGCTGTAGAGCCGAGCCATGCTCGGCTGGGTTTCCAGAGTCGAGCCCGCTCGGCTGCCGATACACAGCAGCCGAGCATGGGCTCGGCTCTACCTCCGTCCGTCAGTCCTGTTCCGGCAGCGGCGGAATCGACGAAGCGCGCTTCGGCTCAGCCGCGTTGGCGGCAATCAGGTCGCGGGTGTTCTTCTGCACCGCCACCGCGCCAAACAGCGACAGCGCGAACGCCATGCCATAGAAGCCCTTTTCGCTCAGCACCAGGGTGGCATTCCACAGGCCGACCAGCAGCAGCAACAGCGCCGACAGCAGCGCGAACCAGCACAGTGCGTAGTACAGGCCGCTCACCGGAATGCTCTCGACGCGGTCGCGCACGCTCTTCTGCAGCGATACCGCCGCGAACAGGCCGAACAACAGCAGGGTCAGGTAATAGCCCTTTTCGTTCAGCGGCATTTCGGCATTGAACAGGCCTACCAGGTAGGCCACTGCGCCCAGCAGCAGGGCCACCCACGAGGCGGCGATGAAGGCGGGCGAAGGTCGATGGATGAGGGGTGCGTTCATTGCAGATCCTTGGCAGACAGGCGGGCATGCTTTGCCCGGGCGAGAACACCCTAGACGATCCGCGCCATGGCGCACAGGGGGTAGCAGGACCTTCGGGCCACGCCCGTCACCCCGCCGGTGGTATACAAAG
>NZ_QAIJ01000148.1:0-37306 GCF_003060985.1 Stenotrophomonas sp. HMWF023 | reverse complement strand
CCCCTGCTGCTCGCGCTCGGCCTGCTGCCGATCCTCGCCACCACCGCCTGCAATGCTGCCGGCCCTGATGCGACAGGTCAGAAGGCAACGGCGGCCGCCGCAACCGCCGCCGACCAACGTCCCTTCACCGCCACCGAGGTCAGCCGTTTCGACCAGCCATGGGCGATGACCTTCCTGCCCGATGGCAGCCTGCTGGTGACCGAAAAGCGCGGCAAGCTGCAGCACCTGGACCTGGCCAGCGGCAAGAAGCATGAGATCACCGGTGTCCCCAAGGTCGCGTACGGCGGCCAGGGTGGTTTCGGTGATGTGATCCTGCATCCGGATTTCGCCCGCAACCATGTGGTCTACGTCAGCTATGCCGAAGAAGGCACGCTGGATACACGCGGCGCGGCCGTGGCCCGTGCCACCCTCGCCCTCGACGCCAACGGCGGCGGCCAGCTGAAAGACCTGAAGGTGATCTGGCGGCAGACGCCAAAGGTCAGTGGCGAAGGCCACTACGGCCACCGCCTGGCCTTCGGCCCGGACGGCAAGCTGTGGATCAGTTCCAGCGAACGGCAGAAGTTCGATCCTGCGCAGGACATGAGCGGCAACCTGGGCAAGATCATCCGTCTCAACGACGACGGCAGCCTGCCGGCCGACAATCCGTTCGCCTCGCAAGGTGGCGTGGCCGCACAGGTGTGGTCGCTGGGGCACCGCAATGTGCTGGGCATCGCCTTCGATGCCAACGGCAAGCTGTGGGCACAGGAAATGGGGCCGGCCGGCGGCGATGAGCTGAACCTGATCGTGCGCGGTGCCAACTACGGCTACCCGATCGTGTCCAACGGCGACCACTACGATGGCCGTCCGATTCCCGACCACGACACCCGACCGGAATTCGCTGCTCCGAAGGTGACCTGGAACCCGGTGATTTCCCCGGCCGGCCTGATGTTCTACAGCGGCAACCTGTTCCCGCAATGGAAAGGCAGCGCCTTCATCGGTGGCCTGTCGTCCACGTCCCTGGTGCGCGTCAGCTTCGATGGCGACAACGCACGTGAAGCCGAACGCTTCAACATGGGCGAGCGCATCCGCGAAGTGGAACAGGGCCCGGACGGCGCGTTGTGGCTGCTGGAAGACGGCAGCAAGGCACGGCTGCTGAAGCTCACGCCGAAGGCCTGACGGCCGGGTGGTGCCGGCTGCTGGCCGGCACCTGCAGGAGCCCTGGTTGCCGGCCAGCGGCCGGCACTACCGATCTGGAACGGCCCTGCATACGGGGCCGTTTTCGTTACTGGATGGTGCCGACCTTCACCTCGGTGCGCGTGCAGGCCTTGTCCAGGCACTCGCCGGTCAGCCAGACCTGGCCATCGCCGATCATCACGCCCTGCTGGTTGACGAACACCGTGCCGAAGTCCTGCGCGGACACCGCCTTGACCACCGCCGGGGTGATGATCTTTTCGTAGTTGCGCTGGAATTCACCGGGCCCGGTGATCTTCCTGCCACCGCTGATGTTCAGCGGGAAACGCACTTGTTCAACCACCGCCGCGCGATCGCCACCGACCACTGCGGTCTTGAAGGCAGTGAATACTTTTTCATACTGCGCCGCATCGCCGAGCAGCGTCTCGATGCGCGCGCGGGCGTCGTCTGCCGCCGCAGGTGCTGCGGGGTTGGCAGCATCGGCCGGCGTCGCAGCCGCATCCTTGGCGTGCTCCGCCGCAGCCTGTGGCGCGGCGACCGCATCGGGCGTGGTGCTGGCGGCCGCTTCGGCCGGCGTCGCGCCCGTCATCGGCGGAGGCGCATCGGCGGCAGGTTCGGGCGGCGGTGCCGGCTGCGAGCACGCTGCCAGCAACAGGACAGGAACAAGGTAGGCCATCGTGCGCATGCGCGGTCTCCATCGGATCAGGCTCCGATGGTAGCGCCGGGCCGTGCCCGGCGTGTTCGCCATGGGTGAGGACGCCGGGCATGGCCCGGCGCTACTCATTGCCAGTAGACCCACGCCATGCGTGGATGCTCTACCGATCAGGCCTTCAGCAGTTCGAACTGCACCGCGTCACCAGCCATCGACGAGGCGCACACCCACACGTCGAACAGGCCCGGCTCGGCACGCAGCACGCCGTCGCGGCCGGTGAATGCCAGCTGTTCACGGGTCAGGGTGAACACCACCTCGGCCGACTCGCCCGGCTGCAGGGCCACCTTGCGGAAGTCCTTCAGCTCACGCACCGGCCGCACGCGGCTGGCCACGCGGTCGTGGATGTACAGCTGCACCACTTCCTCGCCGGCCACGCTGCCGGTATTGGTCAGCGTGGTGGTCACGGTCAGGGTGTCGTCCCAGCCGACGCGCGCAGTGCTCAGCTGCGGCAAGCCGTAGGCGAAGGTGGTGTAGCCGATGCCATGGCCGAACGGGTACAACGGCTCGTTCGGAATCTCGCGCCAGCGTGCCTTGAATTCCGACATCGTCGGCAGTTCCGGGCGACCGGTGCGCGGGTGGTTGTAGAAGTACGGCTGCTGGCCGGACACCTGCGGGAAGCTGACCGGCAGACGGCCGGACGGGCTGTAATCGCCGAACAGCACATCGGCCACGGCATGGCCGGTCTGCGTGCCCAGGTACCAGGTGATGGCTACGGCATGCGCATTGCGCACTGCGCCCTGCAGTGCCAGCGCGCGACCATTGCGCAGCAGCACCACCAGCGGCTTGCCGGTCATCGCCACCGCTTCGGCCAGCGCCTGCTGCGCCGGCGGCAGGGTGATCTCCACGCGCGACTGCGCCTCACCGCTGTAACGCTGCGGCTCGCCCAGCGCCAGCACCACCACGTCGGCACGCAGCGCAGCCGCCACGGCCGCTTCGGTGCCACCGGCAATGGCCACTTCCAGCTCGCAACCCGGCACCACTTCCAGCAGCGCATCATCGCCGATGGCCGCGCGCACGCCGGTTTCCAGGTCCACGTAACGCTGCTTGTCGCCGAACAGCGTCCAGCAGCCTTCAATGTTCTCGCGGTCCTGCACGAACGGGCCGATCAGCGCGATCTTCTGGCCGTTCTTCTGCAACGGCAGCACGTTGTCGCGGTTGCTCAGCAGCACGATCGAACGACGCGCGGCATCACGCGACAGTTCGTCATGGGCGGCGATATGCGAGGTATCGGCTTCGCGCGCTGGGTCCAGCGAACGGTACGGGTCGTCGAACAGGCCGATGGTTTCCTTCAGCCACAGGATGCGGCGCACGCCTTCATCCAGCACGCTCATCGGTACCTCGCCGCTCTCCACCAGGCCCGGCAGGTGCTCGGCGTAGAAGCCGCTCTGCATGCTCAGGTCGAGGCCGGCGGTGAATGCCTTGGCGGTGGCATCGCGGTCATCGGCGGCATAGCCGTGCGCGACCAGTTCCATGTCGGCGGTGTAGTCGGAGATCACCACGCCCGGGAACTTCCATTCACCGCGCAGGATGTCGGTCAGCAGCTCGGCATTGGCGCTGGCGGGCACGCCGTTGATGTCGTTGAACGAGGACATCACGGTGATCGCGCCAGCGTCGAAGGCAGCCTTGAACGGCGGCAGGTGCACGTCGCGCAGGGTCTGCGGCGAGATGTCCACCATGTTGTATTCCATGCCGGCCATCACCGCGCCATAGGCGGCGAAGTGCTTGGGCGTGGCCAGCAGCGAATCGGCGGCGCGCAGGTCGCTGCCCTGGAAGCCACGCACGCGGGCGGCGGCAAAGGCACAGCCCAGTACCACGTCCTCACCGGCACCTTCGGCACCACGACCCCAGCGCTGGTCACGGGCGATGTCCACCGCCGGTGCGTAGGTCCAGTGCAGGCCGGCAGCGGTGGCTTCAACCGCGGTGGCGCGCGCGGTGCGCTCGGCCAGGTCCGGCTCGAAGCTGGCGGCTTCGCCCAGCGGAATCGGGAACACGGTGCGCATGCCGTGGATGACGTCGGCAGCCAGGATCACCGGGATGCCCAGGCGGCTCTCTTCGGTGGCGACCTGCTGGATGCGGCGGCCGAGCTCGGCGCCGACACCGTTGAACAGCGAGCCGACCTTGCCCTCGCGCACCTGCTGCAGCACCTGGTCGGCATTGCGCACGTTGGCTTCCGGGTTCACGTCCGGAGCGAACGGGCGGACCATGTCCGCGAAGACACCCAGCTGGCCGACTTTTTCCTCGACGGTCATCTGGGCAATGAGGGATTCGATGCGATCGGAGGCCACCGGCAGTCCTTGATGAAAACGTTTACAAGCCCGGCATTCTAGCGATCCCGGACGATTTGGCGAGAGGTTTCGTCATTCAGTTTCAGCCACCAGCCGGATCCGTACGGCCCGGCCGGGGGCATCGCAGCTTACTCCGAGCCGGCCAACTGGCGCTGCCCGGCCATCAACATGGCGTCGCTGGACGCCTGGAACACCCGCAGGCCAAAGGCCGGCAGGATCGCCAGCAGGTGGTCAAAGATGTCCGACTGCACCGCCTCGTACTCGCCCCAGGCGGTGCTGCGGGTGAAGCAGTACAGCTCCAGCGGCAGGCCTTCGGTGGTCGGCTGCAGCTGGCGCACCAGCAGGGTCATGTCGGTGTGGATGCCCGGGTGGCTGGCCAGGTAGCGCTCCACGTACGCCCGGAACGTGCCCAGGTTGGTCACCCGGCGGCTGTTGACCTCGGCCACACCCTGCTCGCGCAGGCGCCCGTTCCACTGGCCCAGCTCCTGCTGCTTCCCGCGCAGGTAGTCGCCCAGCAGCGCGAACTGGCCAAGGAAGGCCAGGTCGTCCTCTTCCATGAAGCGCACGCTGTGCTGGTCCAGGTACAGCGCGCGCTTGATCCGGCGGCCACCGGCTTCCTGCATGCCGCGCCAGTTCTTGAACGACTCGGTCACCAGCTTCTTGGTCGGGATGGTGGTGATGGTCTTGTCGAAGTTCTGCACGGTGACGGTATGCAGGGCGATATCGATGACATCGCCGTCGGCGTTCTGGCTGGGCATCTCGATCCAGTCGCCGATGCGCACGCGGCCATCGCCACTGATCTGCACGCTGGCCACCAGTGACAGGATGGTGTCCTGGAAGATCAGCATCAGCACCGCGGTTGCCGCGCCGAGGCCGGTGACCAGTGGCCCCAGCGTCACCCCCAGCAGGGTGGCGACGATGGACAGGCCCGCGGCCACGAACACCACGATCTTGACCACCTGCAGGTAGCCCTTGATCGGCTTGTTGCGTGCATCGGGCTTGCGCTCGTACAGGCTGTTGGCCGCATCCAGCGCATGCGAGAACGCCATCGACACGGTCAGTACCGCCCACACGATGCACAGCTTGATGATGACGTTGACCAGGCCTGGCGGCAGGTCGGGAATGAGGGTGATGCCCGAGGCGATCACCTGGCTGGGCACCACGTTGGACAGGCGCGCGATGACCCGCATCAAGTGGCTGCCACGCCCGGACTCGGCGCCCGGCAGGCGCTGCAGCAGGCGTCGCAGGCCGCGCACCAGGATGCGCTTGGTCACCCAGTTGGCCAGGCCAGCTGCGATCAGCAGGGCCGAAATCATCAACGCCAGGTAGGCGCCAGGATAGGGTTCCAGTGTGTTCTGCAGCTGTTCAAGCCACTGTACCGCCACCACTGCGTCCACCATCGGTTGTCTCCTTCTTCATTGCTGTTGAGGTTGCCAGCCCGCGGCTGGCACTACCGGGTCAGTCCCGCGAGCGTTCGATGATCACGCCGACCGCACGCGCGCCGCGTACCGCACCGGGCTTGCTCAGCTTCAGGCGCAGCCACTTCACGTCGAACTCGTCCAGCACGATCTGTGCGCAGCGCTCGGCCAGGGTTTCGACCAGGCCGAATTCCGATTCGCGCACGAACTGCTCCAGGCGCTTGCTGACCGCCTTGTAGTTCAGGGTATGGGCAATGTCATCGCTGGCCGCCGGACGACGGTTGTCGAAGCCCATCTCCAGATCGAACACGAGGTCCTGGCGGATCCGCCGCTCCCAGTCGTAGATGCCGATCAGGGCGTCGATCGTCAGCCCTTCGATGAAAACCTTGTCCATTGCGGTTACCAGCCGGAAAACAGGCGGTCATGGTAACGGGACAGCGGTGAGCCTGCCCGGAACGGGCGGCGGGTCGCCGGGCATTCACAAGGGCCGGAAAAGACAAAGGGCCCTGCTAGCGGGGCCCTTTGGTACTACCGTTTGTCCCCGGGGGGAGCTTTCTCAAGCCGCGAGTCCCGGTGGCGCAGGTGATCAGATTAGGCAGGAACCAAACTGCGGGTCAAGGCCATGTGCGACAACGCAGACCAACGTCTTGTCCCCAGCTTGAGCGCGGGAAATCGGCCACGTACACAAAGGCGTTCCCTGATGGTGGCCTACTCCATCCCTGGCCAACATCGATCTTCCCCTCACCAGCGCACATCACGATGGCTGCATACGATGCATTGAGACGCGCGCTGTCAGCGGAGCGTCTGTCGACCTACGAGAGAATCGCATCGACCTGCAGCCCTGACGTCACTGTCGAATCCCTGTACCTCTGGAACATGCGTATGTGCGGTGCGTTGATGATGCCGGTCCACCTCTGCGAAGTGGTCATCCGCAATGCAGCGGCATCGGTACTGGCGCGGCAGCATGGTCCGCGATGGCCGTGGAATGATGCCTTCCGACGCAGGCTGCCGGCATCATCATCCGCCTTTGCCAGGACGGCACTGGAACAGGCAACCTGTCGCGCAACCAGTACATCCGAGATCGTCGCCAACCTGCCAATGGTGTTCTGGCAACAGCTGTTCACCTGTCGCTTCGACTCCACGCTGTGGATTCCGGCACTCAACGGCGTACTGCGCCATGCGCCTTCGGCTCATCCCAGTGTCATCAGAAAAGCCATGCACGTTGACATCGGACGCATCCGCCAGCTGCGCAACCGCATCGCCCACCACGAACCGATTCTTGAGCGCGACATTGGTGCCGACCTGGCCGCGATCGGGCGGCTGATCCACGCCCGTTGCCCGCACACCCTGGGCTGGCTGCAGCGCCATGAACGGGCGACGACGGTGCTGGCGGCCTCGCCACTGGTTGGCAAACGTTGATGGTGTTGCCGGCCAGCGGCCGGCATCACAGGAACAGGTCCGGCTCAGACGGCCGGCAGCGTCGCCATGTCCCAGCGCGGGGTGACGTCCACCCTCGGCGGGCTGTGCTGGCCCGCCTGCAGGCGCAGCGCGCCAGCAAAGGCAATCATCGCGCCGTTGTCGGTGCACAGCGCCGGCCGCGGGAAGCAGGCCCGCCCGCCAAGGCGCTCGGCCATCTGCTGCAGGCGTGCGCGCAGGCGCGTGTTGGCGCCGACGCCGCCGGCCACCACGATCACATTGGTGCCAGCCGCTTCCAGCGCGCGCTCGCACTTGATGGACAGGGTCTCGACCACGGCGTCTTCAAAGCCGCGGGCGATGTCGGCGCGGGTCTGCTCGCTCTGATCGCTGTCGCGCCAGGCCATCAGGACCTGGGTCTTCAGGCCGGAGAAGCTGAAATCCAGGCCCGGGCGATCGGTCATCGGCCGCGTGAAGCGGTAGACGCCCGGCGTGCCCTGCTCGGCCAGCTTGGCCAGTTGCGGCCCGCCGGGGTACGGCAGGCCCATCATCTTGGCGGTCTTGTCGAAGGCTTCACCGGCCGCGTCGTCCAGGGTTTCGCCCAGCAAGCGGTACTGGCCGATGGCATCGACGGCCACCAGCTGGGTATGGCCGCCGGACACCAGCAGGGCCACGAACGGGGCCTGCGGCGGGTCGTCTTCCATCAGCGGTGCCAGCAGATGGCCTTCCATGTGGTGCACGCCCACGGCGGGGACCTCCAGTGCCCAGGCCAGCGACCGGGCCACGCCGGCACCCACCAGCAGCGCCCCGACCAGGCCGGGGCCGGCGGTATAGGCCACCCCGTCGATGTCGTTCACGCCGAGCCCGGCCTCGGCCAGCGTCTGCCGCACCAGCGGCAGCAGCTTGCGCACGTGGTCACGGCTGGCCAGCTCAGGCACCACACCGCCGTACTCGGCGTGCAGGGCGATCTGGCTGTAGACCGCATGGGCGCGCAGGGCCGCGCTGCCGGACAGGTCGGTGTCATACACCGCCACGCCGGTCTCATCACAGGAAGATTCGATGCCAAGGACTCGCATGCCTGCTATTATGACGCCCCTGCCAACCCCTCGGGGGAACTGGCAGGTCTCACTGCAATCCAACAACCTGCCCCTATTCAGGATTTGCGGCTTGCAGTTTGTTTATTCGCCACTATAATGTGCGGCTCGCCGGGCGTGACCCGGTTCTACTGTGTCCCGGAGATTCCATGCCCAGCGTCAAAGTCCGCGAGAACGAACCCTTTGAGTTTGCTCTTCGCCGCTTCAAGCGCACTTGCGAAAAGGCCGGTGTGCTGGCCGAAACCCGCAAGCGCGAGTTCTACGAAAAGCCGACCCAGGAGCGTAAGCGCAAGGCCGCCGCTGCTGTGAAGCGTCAGCTGCGCCGTTCCTCGCGCGACGTCACCAAGCGTCAGCGCCTGTACTGATCGGACGCATCTTCATTGCGGTGGGCATTCCCTGCCGCGGTGGAGTCGAAGCCGGCACGCGCGAGCGTAGCCGGCTTTTTGCGTTTCCGGGCCCGGGCATCCGCCATGCCCCACCACCACCACGAGGTTCGCCATGAGCATGAAGCAGCAGCTCACCGAAGACATGAAGGCCGCCATGAAGGGCGGCGAGAAGCACAAGCTGGGCGTCATCCGCCTGATCAACGCGGCCATCAAGCAGAAGGAAGTCGACGAGCGCATCGAGCTCGACGACACCGCCGTGATCGCCGTGCTCGACAAGATGGTCAAGCAGCGCAAGGATTCGGTCAGCCAGTTTGAAGCGGCCAACCGCGAAGACCTGGCGGAAATCGAGCGCGCCGAGATCGTGGTGATCGAAGCCTACCTGCCGGCCAAGATGGGTGAAGCCGAGATCGTCGCGGCGATCCAGGCCGCCATCGCCGAGACCGGCGCCAGCAGCGCGGCCGACATGGGCAAGCTGATGGGCGCGCTGAAGCCCAAGCTCGCCGGCCAGGCCGACATGGGCCTGGTGTCCAAGCTGGTCAAGCAGCAGCTGGCGTAAGCCAGCGTTGATCCGGTAGCGCCGGGTCATGCCCGGCGTTTCGGCTGGTCGCCGGGCATGGCCCGGCGCTACCGATGCAACACCCGCTTCACCACTCCTTCGACCCCCGGCTGCTACAACACCCCCATGGTCGAGCAATCCAACGCCCCCACCGGCGCGCATCCCCACGGCATCCCCGCACGGCTTCGCCACTACGCCGATCGCCTGCAGGACAGTTTCCCGATGGCCGTGGCCAAGCGCTTCGTCGAGATCGACGTGCTGACCCAGGCCGCTTCGGTCTCCTTCTACGCCCTGCTGTCGATGGCGCCGCTGCTGGTGCTTTTACTGTGGCTGACCGCCTCGTTGTATCCGCCGGCGCAGCAGGCACTGATCGGACAGATCGGCTCGGTGGCCGGCAGCAGCGTGGCCAGCGTGGCCGACACCGTGCTGCACAACGCCAACAGCCAGCCCAGCGTCGGTTCGCTGGCCGGGGTCTGGAGCACGTTGCTGTTGTTCGTCGGCGCCACCGCCGTGTTCGCGCAGCTGCAGAACGCGCTGAACCGGATCTTCCATACCAGCGGGCAGCGCCTGGACGGGATCAAGGCCTGGCTGCGCAAGCGCGTGTTCTCGTTCGGCGTGGTGCTGGCACTGGGCTTCCTGCTGATCCTGTCGATGACCGCCACCACCGCACTGCAGGTGGTGTTCGCGCAGCTGCCCTCGGTGCTGCCCGCGATCGGCTACCTGACATCGCTGCTGCTGTACACGCTGGCCTTCGCCTTCCTCTACCACTACCTGCCGGACCGGCGCGTGGCCTGGCGCCAGGCGTTCATCGGCGGCGCCATCACCTCGTTGCTGTTCACCCTCGGCCGTTATGGCATCGGCGTCTACATCAGCACCGTTGCCCCTGGCAGCGCCTACGGCTCGATGGGTGCACTGGTGATTTCGCTGGTCTGGATCTACTACGCCACTGCCGTGTTCTTCGTCGGTGCATTGATGACCGCGGTGATCGACGAACGCCAGTACGCACGTGCACGCCTGGCCAGCGCCAATGTGGCCCCACAGGAAACCGGCCCGGCCGCCGCCAGCGAGTAAACTAGGGGACCTGCCGCCCCCCGCAGCGCGCCCTGGCGGCCGCGCCCTTTCCTGTTGCCCATGGCCCGTATCCCCGACGCTTTCATCGACGACCTGCTGGCCCGCTCCGACATCGTCGAGGTGGTGGGCAGCCGCGTGCCGCTGAAGCGCCAGGGCAAGGAGTACGCCGCACGCTGCCCGTTCCATGACGAGCGCTCGGCCTCGTTCACCGTCTCGCCGACCAAGCAGTTCTATCACTGCTTTGGGTGCGGCGCGCACGGCACCGCGATCAGCTTCCTGATGAACTACGATCGCCTCGAGTTCCTCGACGCGGTGGATGAACTGGCCAAGCGTGCCGGCATGGAAGTGCCGCGCAGCGAGAACCCGCGCAGTGCGCAACAGCAGGATGACAGCCGCGAGCTGTACTCCGCGCTGGACGCGGCAACCAAGTTCTTCCAGAAGAACCTGGAAAGCAGCGAGAAAGCGCGCAGTTACCTCGATGGCCGTGGCGTGGACGAAGAGAACCGCGCGCGCTTCCAGATCGGCTATGCCCCGGATGGCTACAGCGGCCTGCGCGATGCGCTGGGCAAGGACGAGCGGCGGATGAAGCTGCTCGACCGCGCCGGCCTGTTTTCCAAGAACGACCGCGGCCACGTCTACGACAAGTTCCGCGACCGGGTGATGTTCCCGATCTTCGACCGCCGTGGCCGGGTGATCGCCTTCGGCGGGCGCGTGTTCGAGAAGGACGACGGCCCCAAATACCTCAACTCGCCCGAGACCGCGCTGTTCCACAAGGGCCGCGAACTGTACGGCCTGTGGCAGGTGCGCCAGACCAACCAGAAGATCGAACGCTTGATCGTGGTCGAGGGCTACATGGACGTGGTCTCGCTGTTCCAGTTCGGCGTCACCCAGGCGGTGGCGACGCTGGGCACTGCGACCACGCCGGACCACGCCGAGCTGCTGTTCCGCAACGCGCCGGACGTGTTCTTCTGCTTCGACGGCGACGCCGCCGGCCGCCGCGCCGGCTGGAAAGCGCTGGAATCGGTGCTGCCGCGCATGAAGGACGGCCGCCAGGCCTTCTTCCTGTTCCTGCCCGATGGCGAAGACCCGGACAGCATCGTGCGCAAGGAAGGTGCAGAAGCCTTCGACGAGCGCCTGAAGCAGGCCACGCCGCTGTCGCAGTTCTTCTTCGATGAGTTGACCCGCGAGATCAACCTCGGCACGCTGGACGGCAAGGCACGGCTGGCCGAGCGTGCCAAGCCGATGCTCGCGCAGATTCCCGACGGCGCGTTCGGCGACCTGATGAAACAGCAGCTGGGACAGCTGACCGGCCTGGGCGGCAACGCGCAGGCGGGCCGCCCGCAGATGCCGCAACGCGCCGTCTCGCGCACCATCCAGCCGGTGGCCAAGCGCAGCCTGGTGCGCGGCGCGATCGCCGTGCTGCTGCAGCAGCCGACGCTGGCCCTGACCCTGGGCGGCAAGCACCACTTCCAGGGCCTGCGCCTGCCGGGCGTGGAGCTGCTGCTGGAACTGCTGGGGCTGGTCGAACAGCGCCCGGACATCAGTACCGGTGCCCTGCTGGAGCATTTCGACGGCCGCGAAGAACAGGCCTCGCTGCACACCTTGGCGGCGCAGACGCTGGCGGGCGATGAAGCGATGTGGACGGTGGAGCTGCATGACGCGGTCGGGCAGCTGGAGAAGCAGCTGCTGTTCCAGCGGATCGACGACCTTAACGCCAAGCAGCGACAACAGGGTCTGGACGATACTGACAAGTACGAGATGCGCGAGCTGCTGAAGGCCCGTGCCAATCTGCGCCTGTAGCGGCAGAACACATCCCCGGAGAGACCATGCTGCTGCGCCTGACCTGCCTGCTGTTGTTGTCGCTCTGCCCGGTTCTGCCAGCCTGGGCTGCGGACCCCGCCCTTGCTGAAGTCCGCCCCGGCCTGTACGCCGGCGGCCAGCCCACGGCTGCGCAACTGCGCGAACTGGCTGCACAGGGCGTGCGCACGGTGATCGACCTGCGCCAACCCGATGAAGATCGCGGCTTCGATGAAACACGCGAGGCCGAAGCGCTGGGCCTGCGCTATGTACGCATTCCGGTGGCCGGTGCCGAGGGCCTGGATGCCGCCAACGTGCGCGCCGTGCACCAGGCCCTCCAGCAGAGCCAGGGCCCGGTGCTGCTGCACTGTGCCTCCGGTAACCGCGCCGGTGCCGTGCTCGGCCTGCTCAACGCGCGCTACGAACACGCCAGCGCGGAACAGGCCCTGCAACTGGGCCAGCGTGCCGGCCTGAAGTCGCTGGAAGCGGCCACCCGCGAGCGTCTGGCGATCCCTTCTCCCATCCCCTGATTCCCAGCACCAAGGAGCCTATCCACCATGACCCGCTGGTGGTCGCGCCTGCGACCGGACAACTTCACCCTCGCCCTGCTGTGCACCGTCGGCCTGGCCTCGCTGCTGCCGATGAAAGGCGCCGCCGCCCTGGTGCTCGACGATGTCACCACCGTCGCCATCGCCGCGCTGTTCTTCCTGCACGGCGCGCGCCTGCCGCGCGAATCGATCATCGGCGGCATGCTGCACTGGCGCCTGCACCTGACGATCCTCGCCTGCACCTTCATCCTGTTCCCGCTGCTGGGGCTGTTGTTCAAGCCGTTGTCGGGCTGGTTGCTGACGCCCGAGCTATACCTGGGCGTGCTGTTCCTGTGCACCCTGCCATCCACCGTGCAGTCGTCCATCGCGTTCACTTCGATGGCGCGCGGCAACGTGCCAGCGGCGGTGTGCAGTGCCTCGCTGTCGAGCATCCTCGGTGTGTTCCTGACGCCCCTGCTGCTGACCGCGCTGGCCGGTACTTCCGGCGGCGTGCACGACCCGCTGCATGCCATCGGCGGCATCATGCTGCAGCTGCTGGTGCCGTTCGTGGCCGGCCACCTGCTGCGCCCCTGGATCGCCGGCTGGGTGGAGAAGCAGCGCGCGCTGCTGCGCTACACCGACCAGGCCACCATCCTGCTGGTGGTGTACTCGGCGTTCGGCGAAGCAGTCACTGAGGGGCTGTGGAGCAAGACACCGCTGCTCTCGCTGTTCGCGGTGGCGGTGGTGGCCGCAGTACTGCTCGGCATCGCCATGCCGCTGATCACCTTCATCGCCCGCCGCCTGCGCTTCAACCGCGAAGACGAGATCGCCATCGTGTTCTGCGGCTCGAAGAAGAGCCTGGCCACGGGCGTGCCGATCGCCAAGGTGCTGTTCGCTGGCGGCAGCCTCGGTGCGATCGTGCTGCCGGTAATGATCTACCACCAGATCCAGCTGATCGTCTGCGGCGTGATCGCCCAGCGCTACGCCAAGCGCGCGCCCTGACCTGCGGAACAAACATCCACGCATGGCGTGGATCTACTGTAGCGCCGAGCCCGTGCTCGGCTGAGGATCACCAAGCCGAATCACGGTCCAGCAGACGCGCCACGCTGAAACGCGGCAGCCATACCCACAGGTCATAGCTGCGTTCGGTATCGGCATCCCGCCGGGGTGACTCTCCGGCGTAGCTGGGCAGTTGACGCACACCACAGTGTTCAAGCGCAGTGCAGCCCCAGCCCTCTCCGCTGCGTGCTTCGATGCGCACGTTGTAGAGGTCCAGATCCTTCAGCAACGCCGTCATCGGCGGGTAGGCGATCATCCCCGGTTGCGCGCGCATGCCATGCACGTTGCCGGTCAGTACCAGCAGCCGCCCGTTCTTGGGCAACGCTTCTGCACGCGCCCGGACCTCTTCGGCCATCACCCTGTCGCGTGCACCCGTACCGGCCATTTCGGCAGGCAGCACGCGGTCGAAGCCGAACACTTGCACGTCACGTCCCTGGGCGCGCAGCACGCGTGCCGCTTCGATCAGGTCGAGCATATCCTCGCTGCGACGGCCGTCATGCATCCGGCTGCGAACCGTCCAGTACTTCGTGCCACGCAATGCAGCGCGCGCTTCGGCCGTGCCTGCAGAAGACATGTAGGTCGCCAGCGCAGGGTTCTCGCCGGTCGGCAGCTCCAACGCCAACCGCACCGGTGCGCCGTCGGCCGCGTAGGCCTCCATCAGTTCGCGCAACAACGCCGGAACTTCGCGCGTGCCATGCAGCTCTCCCAGCACGATGACGCGATGGTCACCAGAATGCTGGCGGATCTGCGCGGCTACGTCGTCCGCGTGCGCATTGGCGGACATGCCCAGTGCCAGCAGCAGCGCGGCGGTCCAGCGGAAGATCGAATGCATCCGTGCTCCTTCCTTTCCTTGTGGTCGGGAAAAGCAATGGCGACGCGGCAACGGTAGTTCAAGTAGATCCACGCCGTGCGTGGATGTTCTCGCAATCAGACAGGGTCAGAGCCCCTCTGGGGATCTGACCCCGAGTCGAGCAGGGCTCGACTCTACAAGCTGGATCACAACCAGGGCAGGATCCAGTGATCCACCAGCAGGAAGGCGAACAGCGCCATCAGGTAGACGATGGAGTAGCTGAACATCTTCATCGAGAACAGCTCATCCGGCGGGTTGAGCATGCGCCAGGCGTACCAGAGGAACACGGCGTTGAGCACGATCGCGCCGCCCAGGTAGAACGCCCCGCTCATGCCGACCAGATACGGCAGCAGGCAGACCAGTGCCAGCACCACCGAGTACGCCATGATCTGCTTGCGCGTATGCACCACGCCATGGGTGACGGGTAGCATCGGGATTTCCGCCTTGGCGTAGTCCTCGCGACGGAAGATCGCCAGTGCCCAGAAGTGCGGCGGCGTCCAGATGAAGATGATCAACACCAGCAGCGACGAGTACGCCCAGTCCGACGAGCCCTGCATGCCGGTCACCGCCGCCCACCCCAGCATCGGCGGCATCGCGCCGGCCAGACCACCGATGACGATGTTCTGCGAGGTCGCTCGTTTCAGGTAGACGGTGTAGATCACCGCATAGCCGATCAGCGAAGCGAAGGTCAGCACCGCGGTGATCCAGTTCACCCACAGCACCAGGATCGCCATAGACAGCACGATCAGCACGCTGGCGAACACCAGCACCTGCCATGGCTTGACCTTGCCCACCACCAGCGGTCGCCACGAGGTGCGCGCCATCTGCGCGTCGATGTGCGCATCCAGCAGCTGGTTGATGGCCGCAGCTGCCGACGCGGCAAGCCAGATGCCGAGGAAGCCGAGCACGCCGGCGCGCACCTGCTCCCAGCTGGGCACGCCCGGAATGGCCAGGACCATGCCGACCAGCGCGGTGAAGACGATGAGGGCGACGACCTTGGGTTTGGTCAGGTCCCAGTACTGGCGATAGTTGGAAAACATGGAATCAGTCCGGGGCACGCAGGCGGGCCAGCAGGCTGACCAATACAAACAACAGGGCAACGGCAACGCCGTTGTGCGCCACTGCCACTTCCAGCGGCAGTGCAAGCTTCACATTGAGGATGCCGAGGGTGACCTGCAGCACCAGCAGCGCGACCAGGGCCGAGGCCCAGCCACGCATGCTCGGCAGCCGGAACAGGCGCAGGCCCAGCCACAGCATGTAGACGGCAACGACAATCGCGAACAGGCGATGGGCCATCTGGATGGCGATGCGCGAGGCACCGTCGAGCACGCCGCCCTCGTAATCCACGCCGACGCCACGCCACAGCGTGAAGCCCTCGGCGAAGTTGTGCTGCGGCCACCACTGGTTGGCGCAACGCGGGAAGTTGTCCAGCGAGGCACTGCCACCACCGCATGCCAATGCCGCGTAGTTGGCACTGACCCAGCCGCCGAGCGCGATCTGGGTGACCAGCACCGCCACACCGATGCGGAGCAGCCACTTCAGCTTCGGCGCCTCGGCCAGGGTGATCGGCATGTGCGTGGCCCGCCAGGCCATCCACACCAGCAGGCCGAACATCAGCATGCCGCCCAGCAGATGGCCCATCACCACGATCGGCTTGAGCAGCAGGGTCACCGTCCACATGCCCAGCAGGGCCTGGAAGATCACCACCGCCAACGTCAGCAGCGCAGCGCGCGCCAGGTCGATGTTGCTCCAGCGCAGCGCAGCGATCAGCAGGATGGCCTCACCGATGAGTGCCAGCGCGCTGGCGGTTCCATGCCAGCCCATCATGTACAGCGGTATGCCCGCGGCCACCAGCACGCAGGCGGTAACCACCGCCGTGCTTCCGAATCGGCGCTTGCGCGTGGCCAGCAGGGCCAGGGTCAGGATCTCGATGCCGAGCGCGCCGGCCAGGAAGCGGTGCACCTGCTCACGCCAGGCTTTGTGCGTTTCCAGCGGACGGATCTCCGCCGCCGGATGCCCGATGGTCTCTTCCACGTGCTGCGGCCAGGTCGCCTGCCCATAGCAGGTCGGCCAGTCCGGGCAGCTCAGGCCGGCATCGGACAGGCGCACGAAGGCGCCGAACATGATCGTGCTCGCGGTCATGATCATGGCGAACCACGCCAGGCGGTGGAAATTGCGGTGCAGCGCCGGACGCGCGGAAAGGCTCATCAAACGGGACTCACTTCAGTTTCAGCAACGTGGCCATGTCCTTGCGCAGGCCGCCGAGATCGCTCCCGGGGGCATGACGCATGATCACGAAGCCGTTCGGATCGATCACGTAGACCGGCAGACCCGCCGGATCATCGACGCCGGGCAGCGCCGCGCGCAGGGCTGGCGACGGGGCCAGCGGCCGCAGCGCGGGCAGCGAGGCGATCGACGCCGGTGGCGTTCCCAGCCACAGGATTTCGACATTATCGGCGTTATGGCCGAACAGCTGCCACACCTTGCCCAGTCCCTGCGACAAAGTGACGCACTGCGCGTCGCAGGCACCGGCCGGTGCCACCAGCAGGCGCCAGGTGCGCGCGTCGGGGTTCCAGGGGTAGGCCGCGCCATTGGCCAGCGTCGGTGGTTGCTGGCGCAGATCCACCGGCGGCTTCAGCAATTGCCCGCTGTTGCGATGCGCGGTCGGCTGCCAGCCCGAGAAACGCAGGATGGCGGCCAGCGCCATCGCCCCGAAGAAAACGGCGAACAGCAGCACCAGGGTCCGGCGGCCATTGCCGCGCGCCTGCGGGGAGGTAGCAGTGTTCATGCGGGGCATTTTCTCATGGTTGGGAAAGGGATGCCGGCCAGCGGCCGGTACTACCGGGCAACGGGCCGCCTCCTGCGCCATTCCAGTACCAGCGCTACCACCAGCACGGTCAGCGCCAGCCCGAACCACTGCACGGCGTAACCCAGGTGGCGCTGCGGCGGCAGCGTGTTCGGCAGCAGGTCGAGATCGCGCTCATCGCCGAACGGCAACGCCGGATCCAGCCGCAGCACGCGCTCGGGCAACGACGGCAGGCCCAGCGCGGCGGCCAAGCCATCGGCGGGAAGGCGACTGGCCAGCCAGCGCCCTGCAACATCGGTGGTGGTGAACGCCGGCCCCAGCGCCAGCCCGGCCGAGGGAGGCGGCGCCAGCAGGCCACGCACGTCCACCGGCGACGGCGGTGCCGCCACCACCGGCAACGTGCGGTCGGGCGGCAGCGCGCGCCAACCCAGGTCCACCAGCAACACGCTGCCCGCATCGCTGCGGAACGGACGATAGATCTTCACTCCCGCGCGGCCGTGGCGCGTCTGGTTGTCCAGCAGCACCACGCCCGGCAGGAAGCGACCGTGATCGACCACGCCATGCAGCGCACCCTGCGCGGCCAGCGCCTGTGCCAACGGCATCGCCTGCGCCACGGCCGGGGCCTGCGCATCCAGCAACGCCTGTTTGGCGTGCATGCGCTGCAGCTGCCACAGGCCAAGCGCGGTGAATCCAGCCATTGCCAGCAGCGCCATCAGCCATCCAATCAGGCGCGTGTGCTGGCGCATCATGACAAGTCCGCGCAAACGCGGTCAGATAGGCACATCCACCCTGCCCTCGAGCCGCGCATGAGTGATTCGCTGAAGACCCTGCTGGTAATCGCGTTTCTGATCGTCATCGTCTGGAATCTGGGCGCCGGCCTGTATTACCTGCTGGTGGACCGCGGCCAGACCAAGCGCACGGTCAATGCATTGACCCGCCGCATCGGAGTGTCGGTGGCGTTGATCGTACTGGTGATCGTGTGCATCTACATGGGCTGGATCAAACCGCACGGCATCGGCAGCTGACCCCACGTCAGACCAGGCAGCGCCGGCGGCTGAGGCTGCCGACGCCTGCGCGGTCAAAGCACGTAGACGAACAGGAACAGCATCAGCCACACCACGTCGACGAAGTGCCAGTACCACGCAGCCGCTTCGAAAGCGAAATGGTTGTCGCGGGTGAAGTGTCCCTTTGCCGACCGCAGCCACATCACGATCAGCATGATCGTACCCAGCAGCACGTGTGCGCCGTGGAAGCCGGTCAGCATGAAGAAGGTCGAACCGTAGATGCCCGAGCCGAGCGTCAGGTTCAGTTCCTTGTAGGCGTGGATGTACTCCTCCGCCTGCAGGGTCAGGAAGCCGAGGCCGAGCAATACCGTCAGGCCCAGCCAGATCAGCAGCTGGCGGCGGTTGCCCGCCTTCAGCGCATGATGGGCGATGGTCAGGGTCACGCCCGAGGTCAGCAGGATCAGCGTATTGATCAGCGGCAGGCCCCAGGCCGGAATGGTCTGGAACGCGCCACCGATCGCTGCCGGGCCATTGGTCGGCCAGCCGGCCGAGTAGCCCTGCCACAGCAGCTCGTTGGTCATCACCCCGCGCCCTTCGCCGCTCAACCACGACAGGCCAAGATGGCGGGTGTAGAACAGCGCACCGAAGAAGGCACCGAAGAACATCACTTCGGAGAAGATGAACCAGACCATCCCCATCCGGAACGAACCGTCCACCTGCCGGTTGTAGTTGCCGGCCTGCGACTCGCGCACCACGTCGCTGAACCACCAGAACAGGGTCAGCACCAGCATCGCCACGCCGATGTAGAAGGTCCAGCGGCCCCAGCTGGCGTCATTGAGCCAGCTGGCCACGCCAACCATGGTCACCATCATCGCGATGGAACCGACGAACGGCCATTTGCTCTGGGCCGGGACGAAGTACACGTTGGCGTCGGTAGGTGTCTGGGCCATGGTCGGTATCCGGGTCAGGGAGCAGCGTGGGCGCCTTCCGACGTGGCGGCCGGAGCCAGCCGATCGGACAACGCATCGTTGCGGTAGAAGGTGTAGGACAAGGTGATCGTCCGGATTTCCGGCGGCAGGTCCGGATCGACGATGAAGCGCACCGGCATGTCGCGCTTCTCGCCGGCCTGCAGGGTCTGCGCGGTGAAGCAGAAGCACTCGGTCTTGCTGAAGAATCCCGACGCACGTGCCGGCGCCACCGAGGGCACCGCGCTGCCGACCACGGCCTGCTGGCTGTCGTTGCGGGCGAAGTACAGCGCCTCGTTGAGCTCGCCAGGCACCACATCCATGGTCAGCTGCTCGGGATGGAACGACCACGGCAGCCGCGAATTGACCCCGCCATCGAATTCCACCCGCACGGTGCGCTTGCCAGTGGCGGCACCGGTACTGGCCTCGCTGCCCGGGCCACGTTCCAGGCGCACGCCGAATACCTTCTCGCAGGCGATGCGATACAGCGGAACCAGCGAGAACGTCAGCAGGAACACCACCACCGCAACGCCGATCAGGCGCGGCAGGCCGGCGCTGCGTGACGGAGCGGTGGCCGGCGTTTCGCTCATCGACCGATCACGCCGCTGAGGATGAAGCCGACGTACACCAGCACGGCGATCGCGCCTACCCACAGCGCGGTGCGCTTGGCGCGCTGACGCTGCTGCTCGAGGCCGTGGATCTGGCTGTCGCTCTGATGGAGCCGAGCGCTGGTCGGCTGCTCTTCGGTGTTGTAGAGCCGAGCCATGCTCGGCTGCTTTTCGTTAGTCGAGCTTGGCTCGACTCTACCGATCGGGAGCGGGCTCTCGTTATGCATGCACCACCTCAATGACCGATATCGTCGTGGGCCAGGTCACCCGGGCGGATGGTCGGCGGCGTGGTGAAGGTGTGCGCCGGTGCCGGCGACGGCAGCGTCCACTCCAGGCCACGCGCGCCTTCCCAGGAGCGCGCCTCGGCCTTCTCGCCATTGCGCAGCGAGGACAGCAGGATCGCGGCCATCATGAACGGCGTGGCGAACATGCCGAACGCACCGATCGAGCTGATCAGGTTCCAGTCGGCGAACGCCACCGAATAATCGGGGATACGCCGCGGCATGCCGGCCAGGCCCAGGAAGTGCTGCGGGAAGAACAGCAGGTTGACGAATACGATCGACCACCAGAAGTGCACCTTGGCCCACTTCTCGCTGTACATGCGCCCGGTCCACTTCGGCCACCAGTAGTACACCGCCGCGATCAGCGCGAACACCGCGCCGGTCACCAGCACGTAGTGGAAGTGGGCGACCACGAAGTAGGTGTCGTGGTACT
Organism: Stenotrophomonas sp. HMWF023; assembly: GCF_003060985.1. Taxonomy (NCBI): domain Bacteria; kingdom Pseudomonadati; phylum Pseudomonadota; class Gammaproteobacteria; order Lysobacterales; family Lysobacteraceae; genus Stenotrophomonas; species Stenotrophomonas sp. HMWF023. The sequence goes on along the minus strand of NZ_QAIJ01000148.1, from coordinate 16,871 downwards.
GGAAGTCGGCGGCCACGATCGCCAGCATCAGGCCGGAGAACCCGCCGATGGTGAACAGGATGACGAACGCCACCGACCACAGCATGGGGGCTTCGAAGGTGAGCGAACCGCGCCACATCGTGCTGACCCAGTTGAACACCTTCACCCCGGTCGGGATCGAGATCAGCATGGTGGCGAACATGAAGTAGATCTCGCCACCCAGCGGCATGCCCACGGTGAACATGTGGTGGGCCCAGACGATGAACGACAGGAACGCGATCGCCGCGGTGGCGTAGACCATCGCCTGGTAACCGAACAGCGGCTTGCGGCTGAAGGTCGGGATGATCTCGCTGACCACGCCGAAGGCGGGCAGGATCATGATGTAGACCTCGGGATGGCCGAAGAACCAGAAGATATGCTGGAACATCACCGGGTCGCCACCACCGGCCGCATTGAAGAAGCTGGTACCGAAGAACTTGTCGGTCAGCAGCATCGTCACTGCACCAGCCAGCACCGGCATCACCGCGATCAGCAGGAACGCGGTGATCAGCCAGGCCCAGCAGAAGATCGGCATCTTCAGCAGGTCGATACCGGGCGCGCGCATGTTCAGTACCGTGGCGATGATGTTGATCGCACCCATGATCGAACTGATGCCGGCCACGTGGATGGCGAACACGGTGAACGCGACGTTGTAGCCGCCCTGCAGCGACAGTGGCGGATACAGCGTCCAGCCACCGGCCGGCGCACCACCGGGCAGCAGAAAGGTCAGCAGCAGCAGGCTGAAGGCCACCGGCAACAGCCAGAACGACCAGTTGTTCATGCGCGGCAGCGCCATGTCCGGCGCGCCGATCTGCAGCGGGATCATCCAGTTGGCCAGGCCGACGAAGGCCGGCATCACGCCGCCGAAGATCATCACCAGAGCGTGCACGGTGGTCAGCTGGTTGAAGATTTCCGGACGGATGTACTGGATGCCGGGCTGGGCGAGTTCCAGCCGGATCAGCACGCTCATGAACGCGCCGATGACGAACATGATGAAGCTGAAACCCAGGTACAGCGTGCCGATGTCCTTGTGGTTGGTCGAGAAGAACCAACGCTCGAAGAAGCTCTGCGGGTGATGGTGATCGTCGTGCCCAACTGCCGAGTGCGCCATTGCAAAACACCTCTCAGGATCGGTTGTCGCCGCGGCCGCGACACGGCCGCGGACAGTTACATCAGGCTCCGCTGGCCGCCGCGGCAGGCGCGTTGCCGGCCTCGGCGGCGGCCGGTGCTGCAGGCTGCGCCGGCGTTTCACTGGCAGGCGCGGTAGGTTCGGCGGGCGCGGCGGGCGTCGCGGGTGCAGGCGCCGGTTTGCGCTGCGCCAGCCACTGCTTGAACTCTTCCTTGGACACCGCCTCGACCACGATCGGCATGAAGCCATGGTCCTTGCCGCACAGCTCCGCGCACTGGCCGCGGTAGACACCGGGCTGCTCGATGCTGGTCCAGGCTTCGTTGATGAAGCCGGGAATGGCGTCCTGCTTCCAGCCCAGCGCCGGCACCCACCAGGCGTGGATCACATCGTCGGAGGTGATGACGAACCGCACCTTGGTGTCCACCGGCAGTACCAGCCGGTTGTCGACATCCAGCAGGTAGTGCGGATGGCTCTCGCGGGTCGGTACCTTGCCACTCTGCCGCATGCGGTCGGACTCGCGGTCCAGGCGGCTGGTGAAGGTCACGTTCTCGCCCAGGTACTCGTACTTCCACATCCACTGGTAGCCGGTGACCTTGACCGTCATCTCGGCATCGCGGGTGTCGTACATCTTGATCAGGTTGGCCGTGGCCGGCCACGCCATCACCACCAGGATGATCACCGGGATCACCGTCCAGATGACCTCGGCCTTGGTGTTGTGGCTGAAAGTGGCGGCGACTGCGCCCTTGGACTTGCGGAACTTGAACATCGCGTAGGCCATGGCGCCGAACACGATCACGCCGATCACCGTACAGACGATCAACGAGAGGTTGTTCGATTCCCAGGCCAGGCGTGAGGTCTGGGTCACCCCCTTGCCCATGTTCAACTGCCACGGCTTTGGATCGGCCGCCTGGGCCAGCGCCGTCCCCGGCATCGACAGCAGGGCCCCCATCGCGGCGGCCATTGCAACGCACTTCGTGCCCCACCCTCTGCTTTGCTTCATTGCCTAGACCCTTAGCGTCGTCGGTTGCCGCCATCGCTGGCGGCGAGCAAATCTTCAAGCGTTTCAACAAGCGTTTGACGTTCGGCCGGCGCGAGAAAACTCCCCACCTCCACCTGCCGGCCGCTGGATGCCAGCCGGACCCTCTGGTCGTCGGTGAGCAGGCGCACCCAATGCGGGTGAGCCCGGAACACCGGCGATCCACCGGGCACGGGGATGACCTCCACGTACGCCGGCACTACCCGGATCTCCTCCTGCCGTTCACCGCTGCGCCACAACGCGCGCAACGCAGCTGCCAGCAACAGGCTGTACAGCAGCGCGAACAGGGGAGCGAATGCATTGCCGGCCACCCACCCGAAGGCGGACACCAGCCACATCACTCCCGACAACACAGCAAACAACAGGACGAACTGCCGGGCATCGAGCGCCCGTGGGGGACGCAGTCGCAGCTGCGTACCTGACCCATCCGGAGCTGTAAGCACCTCGATCATGTCGCAACCGCGTTCCTGCCGCGGGAAACGTCTTGATGGTAGCCCTGCCCTCTCGCCGGTAGCAAGGGTGCATTCACACTTTTTCCGATGCTGCAACACAGCATGACCACAACGGCACGGATGACGAATTCGGCACAAAACTGCCAGACTTTGCTGAACACGCTGAATCCACCACTGCTAGGGACTATCAGCATTCATGAAGGTGGCTGCGCGGGCCTTCCTGAAGTCGAAAAAATGATTAAAATCGCCAAGTTTTCCACTGGCCGGACCGGCATGAACGCACCTTCCTCTCCCATTGCCGCCAGCGACGCTCCGCGTCCCTCGGCGCTGCTGTCGCCGGAACTGCCGGCGTCCCCCAACCCGTTCCGCCAGGCCATCACCGATGGTTGGCTGAAGGACGAGGCCAGTCATGTGCGCGAACTGCTGGCGCAGGCGCGCCTGCCGGCCGACGAGCAGGCCAAGGTGCAGGCGCTGGCCGCCGACCTGGTCGCCCGCGTGCGCGTGCGCGCCAAGGACCAGGGCGCGATCGAAGCCTTCATGCGCCAGTACGACCTGGGCAGCGAGGAAGGCGTGCTGCTGATGTGCGTGGCCGAAGCGCTGCTGCGCATTCCGGACCAGGAGACGGCCGACAAGCTGATCCGCGACAAGCTGGCCGATGCCGACTGGGAAAAGCACCTCGGCGGCAGCGACTCGGTGCTGGTCAACGCCTCCACCTGGGGCCTGATGCTGACTGGCAAGCTGGTGCAGATGAATGACGCCACCCGCGCCGATGCGCCCAGCGCGTTCAAGCGCCTGGTCGGCCGCGTCGGTGAGCCGGTGGTACGCCTGGCCGTGCGCCAGGCGATGAAGATCATGGGCCACCAGTTCGTCATGGGTCGCACCATCAGCGAAGCGCTGGCACGCTCGCACAAGGGCGACAGCGCCAGCTACCGCTACTCGTTCGACATGCTCGGCGAAGGCGCGCTGACCATGAAGGACGCCCTGCGCTACCTGGAAGACTACCGTCGTGCGATCCACGCCATCGGTGGTGACCACAAGGCGCGTGGTGGCCGTGCCGATGGCGACGTCAACAACGCGCCGGGCATCTCCATCAAGCTGTCGGCGCTGTACCCGCGCTACGAGCACGCCAAGCGCGCGCGCGTGCTGAAGGATCTCGTGCCCGGTGTGCTGGAACTGGCGCAGCTGGCCAAGAGCTACGGCATCGGCTGCACCGTCGACGCCGAAGAGTCGGATCGCCTGGAACTGTCGTTGGACATCATCGAGCAGGTATTCGGCGATGCCTCGCTGGCCGGCTGGGATGGCTTCGGCGTGGTCGTGCAGGCTTACCAGAAGCGTACGCCGTACACGATCGACCACCTGGCCGACATGGCCCGCCGCGCCGGTCGTCGCCTGCAGGTACGCCTGGTCAAGGGCGCCTACTGGGACGCCGAGATCAAGCGTGCGCAGATCGAAGGCTATGCCGGCTACCCGGTGTTCACCCGCAAGCAGAACACCGACGTTTCCTACCTGGCGTGTGCCAAGCGGCTGTTTACCCATGCCGACGCGATCTACCCGATGTTCGCCACGCACAACGCGCACACCATCGCGGCAGTGCGCAGCATCGCCAACGGCGGCGTCTACGAGCACCAGAAGCTGCACGGCATGGGCGACGACCTGTACGCCGAAGTGGTGCCGGCCGACCGCCTCGGCCTGCCGTGCCGCGTGTATGCGCCGGTGGGCTCGCATGAAGACCTGCTGCCGTACCTGGTGCGCCGCCTGCTGGAAAACGGCGCCAACTCCAGCTTCGTCAACCGCATCACCGACGAGCGCGTGCCGATCGCCGACCTGGTCCGCGATCCTGTCGAGATGGTGTCCTCGTTCGAATCGATTCCGCATCCCAAGATCCCGCTGCCGGTTGACCTGCTGCGCAGCCAGAACCACGACAGGAAGAACTCCATGGGCGCCAACCTCGCCAACGACAACGAACTGCGCGCCCTGGCCGAGCAGCTCAACGCTGCAGTGAAGCCCTGGCAGGCTGCACCGCTGGTGCCGGGCGCGAACCCGACCGGCGCATCGCTGCCGGTGACCAACCCGGCCGACACCCGTGAAGTGGTCGGCCAGTGGCAGGCCGCCGATGCCGCCACCGTGCAGAAGGCGCTGGCCAATGCCGTGGCTGCACAGCAGGGCTGGAACCGCACCCCGGCCGCCAGCCGCGCCGCCATCCTCGAGCACGCCGCCGACCAGCTGGAAGCGCGCATGCCCGAATTCATGGCGCTGTGCGTGAAGGAAGCCGGCAAGAGCCTGCCCGACGGTATCGCCGAAGTGCGCGAAGCGGTGGACTTCCTGCGCTACTACGCCAAGCAGGCGCGCGAGCAGTTCAGCCACGCCGAGAAGCTGCCCAGCCCGACTGGTGAATCCAACGAACTGCAGCTGCATGGCCGCGGCGTGTTTGTCTGCATCAGCCCGTGGAACTTCCCGCTGGCGATCTTCCTGGGCCAGGTGGCTGCGGCATTGGCCGCCGGCAACAGCGTCATCGCCAAGCCGGCCGAGCAGACCAACCTGATCGGCTATTACGCGGTGAAGCTGCTACACGATGCCGGCGTGCCGACCGACGTGGTGCAGTTCCTGCCGGGCGACGGCGCCACCGTCGGTGCTGCGCTGACCGCCGACCCGCGCGTGGCCGGCGTGGCCTTCACCGGCTCCACCGACACCGCCCGCGCGATCAACCGCGCGATGGCTGCACGCGATGCCGCCATCGGTGTGCTGATCGCCGAAACCGGCGGCCAGAATGCTTTCATCGCCGACTCCTCGGCGCTGCCGGAACAGCTGGTCAAGGACGCGATCGGTTCGGCCTTCACCTCTGCGGGCCAGCGCTGCTCGGCCGCACGCGTGCTGTTCGTGCAGGACGACATCGCCGACAAGGTGATGACCATGCTGGCCGGCGCAATGAAGGAACTGAAAGTCGGCAACCCGGGCCTGCTGTCCACCGACGTCGGTCCGGTGATCGATGCCGACGCACTGCAGATCCTGCAGGACCACGCCGTGCGCATGGACCGCGAAGCGCGCCTGATCGCGGCTGCCGAACTGTCCGCCGAAGCGGCCAACGGCACCTTCTTCGCACCGCGTGCGTATGAGCTGAAGGATCTGGGCCAGCTGCAGAAGGAAATCTTCGGGCCGGTGCTGCACGTGATCCGCTGGAAGGGCGACCAGCTCGATGCGGTGATCGACCAGATCAATGCAACCGGCTACGGCCTCACCCTGGGCGTGCATTCGCGCATCGACGAGACCGTTGACCGCATCAGCAACGGCGTCCACGTCGGCAACGTCTACGTCAACCGCAACCAGATCGGTGCAGTGGTCGGCGTGCAGCCGTTCGGCGGCCAGGGTCTGTCCGGCACCGGCCCGAAGGCTGGCGGCCCGCACTACCTGCTGCGCTTCGCCACCGAGAAGACGGTGACGGTGAACACCACCGCCGCCGGCGGCAACGCCTCGCTGCTGACCCTGGGCGACTGATTCCAGGCGTCATGCAGTGAACGAAAAACCCCGCGAAAGCGGGGTTTTTTGTGCTCATTCTTCCGTGATGCGCCTGATCGTGTCATCGAACAAGCGTGTCCCGTTGGAGAAGGCTCGCTTTCGGACCGGACCATAGCCCGATGCATACCAGTACTCCATCGTGTGCTGGGCATCCTGCGCCTTCAGGTGGCAGGTGTTGGCAAACGTTCGCGGCACACCGTTGACCGTCGCCTCCAGATCAACGAAACCGACGAAGGTGAAGTTGGACATCCCCCGATACTCGATTGCCTCTGGCGCTTCACCAGGCTCTGAGGCCAGGAAACGTACGCCCTTTCCAGAACGATGGAACTGTTCTCCGGGCTTGGCACGCTGCGGGAAGGTGGGCATGGCATCGTACTCGTCGGTTATCGCTGCCTTGGCAGGATCTCCGCCGAACCCTGCGATTCCGTACTGGATTTCGGCCAGAAGTACGCGACCGGAAGGGTCGAAGTACTCTGCGGTCCTGACTCCATCTCCGTGGGTAATCGCGACCATGCTGGGTTTACCTCCGAAGGAGGCCGTCGCCGTGGAAAAGCTGTACTGACCGTTGGACCAGGAAACCCCCGGCTTGAGCACGAAGCACTCTGCAAAGTCAGCTGCCGCCATGGCCGGGATGCTGGCAGCCGGCACAAGCAGGAGCAGGAGGGAACAGCGAAGCCGCACGGTTCTCGGCGAAAGTGAGGGGATATTCATAGGGAAATCAGGCTAAGGCCTCCCCTTCGCATCGTCAGGAGGCAGACCCGTCATGGCTGGTCGCACTTGCCACTACTTGAGCCCTCCCGGTCTGGATGCTGAGGACAGCCATGCCAGATCGCAACAGCTGGCCGATCACGCAAGAACACTGAACCGGTTGTCCGCACGCTTTGCCAGCTCCGCCTGCACGCGCGCGGTACGCGCTTCCAGGTCACCTTCCAGCAGCACGTATTCCATCCCACGCGCCTGCAACTGCTGCAGATACCACGCGTGTTGCTGCATGCGGAATTCCTGCCCCACACGCGTCCCATCCTGCTCGAACGGAATATCCGGGGCACACAGGAACAGCAGGTCGTACGCACGCGCTGCGGCCCGCTGCAGCGGCTCGGGCGCTGTGCCGAACATCCAGCCGCTGTAGCCCAGCGTCACCAATGGCGTGGTGTCGCAGAACAGCCAACGATGCGCGTGCTGCGCGGCCTGGTCCTCGTGCTGTGGCTGGGTCGCAGCGATGCGCAGCAGATCCGGCGCCTGCAGCTCGCCGCCCTGCTGCTCCCACAACGTGCGCCCGAACTCCGGCACCCATGCCGTGCCCTGGCGTTCGGCCAGCACCCGCGCCAGCGTGCTCTTGCCAGTGGACTCACCGCCGATGAACGCCACCCGCTGCACATGGTCGGCATACACCGACGGACTCAGGCTGTGCCTATGCACATGCGGATCGGCGCGCAACTGGGTACCGCAGGCCTGCCCGACATCCAGGGTGCGCTCCAGGCGCTCATGGCGTACCGGCGTGCCGAAGCGCGCAGCCAGCGCCTGCGCGAAGCCGTCACCATAGTCTTCACCGGTAAACACCGCCTGCACCGGCCCGCCGAACAGCGTCATGCACAGCCATGCGGTGAACGCGCGCTGCATCTGCTCGTCGTCACCGTCCTGTGGCAGCTTGCGTACCGGTACCCCCTGCTACTCGCACATCGCCGCCAGACGCACATCATCGAGTACCGCGATGGTGGCCTGCGGAAAGCGCACGCGCAGCCAGCGTTCGCGGCGCTCTGCGCTGTAGCCGGCAAAGCCCGGTTGCGACCAGCCGATCACCAGCAGCTGCGCGCAGCGTGTAGAGGCGAATTCGATCAGGCGCTCGTGGCCAAGGTGCAGCGGGCAGAACTTGCCGACCACCAGGCCCCGCGCAGCGTGCTCAGGCAACAACATCGGCCGCCCTGGCCTCATCCCGCATCAGGTGCCGCCAGTGACGCAGCGCCACCAGTGCGTTGATCCAGAAGCCGACGTACAGGATCGACGTCAGATGCAGGCCACGGCTGTAGTACAGCGGCACCGCGATGGTGTTGACCAGCAGCCATACCCACCATGATTCCAGCTTGCGCCGCATCATCAGGATCTGCGCGATCACGCTCAGCACCAGCACCGCCGAATCGATGTACGGCGCATAGGCGTTAGTCAGCCGGGTCAGCATCCAGCCGTAGCCGAAGGTCGCCAGCACCGCCAACGGCAGCAGCCAGCTCCACGCGCGTGCAGGCAAGCGGGTGATCTGCAGCGGCGCACCATGGTCACCACGCAGCCATTGCCACCAGCCGAACACGCTGATGACCACGAAGAAGAACTGCAGCACCATGTCCGCGTACAGATGCGAGCGCTCGAACACCACCGCGAACAGCGCACAGCCGACGATACCCAGCCACCACGTATGCACGTTGTTGCGACCGGCCAGCAGGATCGAGCCGGCAACGGCGATGTTGGCGGCCAGCTCCAGCTGGAAGTTCGGGTCGGACAGGTTCATCGCGCCATTGTCGCGTAGATCCGCGCCCTGCGTGATTGAGCCAGTAGATCCACGTCATGCGTGGATGCAGATCCCTGGAAAAAAAGAAGCCCCGCTTGCGCGGGGCCTCCTTCGTACTGCTTCAGGCTATCGCCGGAATCAGAACTTGTACTGGAACGAAGCAGCCAGCACGTCGCCACGGACCTTGTACTTGCCGTTGAGCGAGTTGCCCTGGTTGTTGGTGGTCGCCGGGATGTTCACGTTCGGGTCGCTGGTGAACAGGTGGGTGTAGCCGAAGTTGTATTCGGTATTCTCCGACGGGGTCCAGCCTACGCCCAGCGACAGCCACTTGCGGCTGGTATCGGGCACGCGCACGTCGCGGTGGGCATCGGTGGTGGGGGTCTGGTCCAGCGCCACGCCGCCACGCAGGGTGACCGTATCGCTCAGCTTGAAATCAGCACCCAGCGAAACGAAGGTGGTGTCGCGATAGCCGAATTCCAGCACTGAGTCCGGCTGTGCCGAAGCGTAGTCGATGGTGACGTTGTCGAACGCGGTCGACCAGGCAGTGCGGGTCACGTCACCCATCACGGTCCAGCGATCGTTGACCTTGTGGGTCACGCTCAGGGTAGCCGAGGCCGGCAGGGTGACCGTGGCCTTGCCGCTGGTGCTGACGAAACGGCCCGGCTGGGTCAGACCCAGAATGGTCGCGGTACGGCCATTGTCGCTGGGCATGTCGAAGGTGGCATCACCGCCGGTGATCTTGTGCTCGACCTTGGAACGGTAGCTGATACCGATGTGGGTGTTTTCATCGGGGCTGAACAGACCGCCGACGGTCCAGCCTACAGCGTTGTTGTCACCTTCCACGGTCAACTTGCCGTCGGCGCTGCCCGGGGCGTAGCCCGGCACGCGGGCCTGCGCCAGCGCGGTGCCAAAGTCGATGTTGTTGCTCAGTTCGATGGTCAGGTGCTCGACGAACACCGATGCACCGAAGGATACATACGGGTTGACGTCATACGACGCGGCGAAGCCAAGATCGATGGCCTTCAGGTCGGTCTTCAGGCCGCTGTAACGGCCCACCCAGGCATTGTCGTACTGGGTCTTGAAACCGAACGGTGCGGTCAGCGACACACCGAAGTGCGCCTTCTCACCGATCGGCATGTGGAAGTACGCCGCCGGAACCGGGGCGATCATGCCGGCGTCGCCGCCATCACCGCCGGTCTGTGCGGCACCGGTCGGCTTGCGGCCGGAGCCCTTGAACTCCGCCTTGAAGCTGATGGCGCTCAGGTCGCCCTGGACCATGGTGCCGTCGAGCTGGCGCATACCGGCCGGGTTGACGGCGATGATGGAAGCGTCGCCCTCGGCGCTGCCGGAACCGGCGAAGGCGCGGCCCAGGCCCTTGGCGCTGTTTTCCTTCAGCTGGAAAGCGGCGGCGTTGGCGTCGGCGGCGGCCAGCGCACCGGCAACGCCGACGGCCAGCAGGGTCAGGCGGGCAATGGTGGAAGCAGTTTGCATCGTAGTTCTCTCTCCGGTAAGCGGTGATGGTGCTCTGAGTGCGCCTGCGCCCGTCAGGCCGGATGGCCCTTCGAAGCGCGCCGGATTCCCCTCCCGACATACGACGCCGTATGCGAGTATTACCCAGAGCCGTTAATGAAACAATAACAGCGGCGGCGCTTTTTTCGCCGCAAAAGCTGAACAGGACTTTCCCCGCCAAAAGCGCCCTCGCGCTAGGCTTACGCCATGTTCGTCTCCCTCCCCTCGCGCAAGAAGGCGACCCTGCGCTGGGCTACACCCGTGCTGTTTGCGGCACTGTGGCTGGCATTCCTGTGGTCGATCTCGCGCCCGGACGACGCCCGCGGAAGCCTGTGGCTGGACTGGGGCGCCCTGTCCACCGGCCTGACCCACCCGCTGGACTGGTGGGCGACCCTGCAGGACGGCAGCGTGCTGCGCCTGTTCACCGCCCTGTTCCTGCACGCCGACTGGTCGCACCTGCTGGGCAACCTGGTGTTCCTGCTGATCTTCGGCCTGCCGGCCGAGCGGGTGCTGGGCCCATGGCGGTTGCTGCTGCTGTTCCTGGTGGGCGGGGCGATCTCGAACCTGGTCGCGATCTACACCATGGGCAGCCCGGACCAGATCATCATCGGCGCCAGCGGTGCGGTGTCGGCATTGATCGGCGCCTATCTGGCGCTGTTTCCCGGCGCGCGCCTGGGCGTGGTGATTCCGCTGGGGCTGTTCCTGGAATTCGTACGCGCCCCGGCCTATCTGCTGATCGGCGTGTGGGCGGCGCTGCAGGTGGTGTTCGCCTACATCGGCCCGACCTTCGGCATGGTCGCCTGGTGGGCGCACATCGGCGGCTTCGTATTCGGCGTGGTGTACGGCATGTACGTGCGCGCGGCGATCGCACGGCGACTGCGCAAGCGGCACGGGTTCTAGCGTCCGCTTGCCGCGTTCCGCGAAACGCCCGAGTCATGCCCGGGCGGCGTTCTGACATCAGTCGAACATGGCTCGACGCTACAGAATCAAGGCTTGGCCGGGATCTCAGCAGGCTTCGCTTCCGGCTTCGCTTCCGGCTTCGCTTCGGGCTTCGGCTCCGCCTTCGGCGCAGGCTTGGCGGCGGCCTTCGCGGCCTTGTCCGCTTCGGCCTTCGCGGCTTCCGCCTTCAAGCGCGCCGCCACCGAACCCGGGTTCTTCAGCTCGGCCAGCGCGTCGTTGATCGGGCCATCACCCGGCAACACGGCGCCTGCGTGATAGCCCTCGGTGCCTTCCTCGTCACCGCGCAGGTGGCCCGGCAGGGTCGCTTCACTGTAATCACTCAGGCTGGCCGGCAAGGCCTCGTCTTCCGGGCGCGGTGCGGCCTTCAATTCCACTTCCGGCACGATGCCGGTGGCCTGGATCGATTTGCCGCTGGGCGTGTAATAACGCGCCGTGGTCAGCTTTACCGAATCGCCGTTGTCCAACGGCAGCACGGTCTGCACCGAGCCCTTGCCGAAGGTGCGGCTGCCGATCACGCGCGCACGCTTGTTGTCGCGCAACGCACCGGCCAGCACTTCCGAGGCACTGGCCGAACCGGCATCGACCAGCACCACCACCGGCGCGCCCTTCAGCAGGTCGCCCGGGGTGGCGTCGAAGCGTGCATCGCTGATACTGATGCGGCCACGGGTACTGACGATGTTGCCCTTGTCGAGCAGGTCATCGGCTACCTGCACGGCAGCGGTCAACAGACCACCCGGATTGCTGCGCAGATCCAGCACCAGCCCCTTGAGGTTGCCACCGGACTGCTTCTGCAGCTGCTGCAGGTGCTTCTGGAAATCAGAGCCGGTGTCGGCCTGGAAGGTGCTCAGACGGATGTAGCCATAACCCGGCTCCAGCAGGCGGCTGCGCACGCTGGTCACGCGGATCGTCTGCCGGGTCAGGCTGACGTCGAAGGGCTTGGGCTTGCCGTCGCGGACGATGGTCAGCACCACCTTGCTGCCCGCCGGGCCGCGCAGTGGTTCGCTGGCATCGATCGCGCTGATCGGCTTGCCATCGATGGCGATGATCAGGTCGCCGGCGAGGATGCCGGCCTTGGCCGCCGGAGTGTCGTCGATCGGCGAGATCACCTTCATGCTGGCGTTGTCCGGCTGCTGCTGCAGCTCGACGCCGATGCCTTCGTAAGCGCCGTTGGCCTGCTCGTCGAACGCCTCTGCATCTTCCTTGTTGAAGTAGGTGCTGTGCGGATCGAGGTCGAGCAGCAGCCCGCGCACGGCCGACTGCATCAGCTTGTTGTCATCGACCGGATCGACATAGGCCGCGCGCACCGCGTTGTAGACGGCCACGAAGCGGCGGATATCGTCCAGCGGCACCTTCGAGGTCACCGCCTCCTCGCTGCTCGCCGCCTTCCCGGGAGTTTCCTTCAACGGGATGGGGGCGGTCTGCTGGGCCCAGGACAGGGCCGGCAACAGAGCCAGCAAGAGGGTGGCGGTACGGGCTGCGCGCATGGATCACTCCTGTCGACGATGGCATCGTGCCCAAGGCACATGCACCGATTATGCGCGAAGCGTGGCTAAATTCCCGTTGAATCCGGCCTTGTGCGGCCAGCCGGAATTCAGCGCCGCTGCAGCCAGCTGTCCGGATTGACCGGTTGCCCACCACGGCGCAGCTCGAAGTACAGCGCCGTCACGCCCTGGCCACCGGAGTTGCCTACCTTGGCCACCGCGTCGCCACGGCTGACCCGCGCGCCGGCATCCTTCAGCAGGGTGTCGTTGTGGGCGTACAGGCTCATGTAGCCATTGCCATGGTCGACAATCAGGATCATGCCGTAGCCGGTCATCCAATCGGAGAACACCACGGTGCCGTCGGCCACGGCGGTGACGGTGCTTCCGGCAGGTGCGCCGATCAACACGCCGCTGCTGGTGCGGCCATCCGGCAGCTTGCCGCCATAGCGGGCCAGCAGATTGCCCGACAGTGGCCAACCCAGGCCCCCGACCTTCGGCGCTGGCGCCGAGGCAACCGCCGGGGGAACCTTGGTCGGCGGCGGCGGCGGGCGGCCTGCTGCGGCCGCCTGTCGGGCCGCGCGCTCGGCGGCGGCTTTTTCGGCGGCAGCCTTGCGGGCGGCGGCACGGCGCTCGGCCTCGGCACGGGCCGCGGCGGCGCGCAGGTTGGCCAACAGGGTTTCCAGCGCCTTGGCATCCTGGCCCAGTGCCTGTTCCTTCTCGCGCTTGTCCTTGAAGCGTTCTTCCAGCGACGCCACGGTCTGCGCGCGTTCGCGACGGTCCGACGCGAGCGTGGCGACCTGCTGCTTCTGCTCCCGCTGGGTACCCTGCAGGTGCTGCTGGCGTTGGGCGATCTGCGTCTGCAGTGTCTCCAGCTCCTTCAGATCGGCCGTCAGCGTGGTGATGCGCTGCGCACGCTCGCGCTGCAGGTAGCGGTGATAGGCCAGCGCACGGTTGGCATCGGCCACCGTGTCCTGCGAAAGCAGCAGCTTCAGCGGGGCGTGGTTGCCAAGCTGGTAGGCCGCACGCAACAGGCCCGCCAGTTCGCGATTCTGTTTTTCCAGGTTGGACTGCAATGCATTGCGACGCTGCTCGGCCTGGGCCAGCGCCTGGGCCTGCTCACGCAACGCCGATTCGGTCTGGGCCAACGTGCGGCCACTGCGTGCGACTTTTTCATCGGCCTCGCGCAGTTGCTGCGACGCCTGTCCGCGCTGGCCCTCGATCTGCCGGCGCTCCTGCGCCACGCCCTTCAGCTCGCTGCGCAGCTTCTGCAGCTTGCGCTCGGCCTCGCGGGTCGAAGCGGTCTGGGCCGCGCCCGGCAATGGCAGCGCCAGGGCAAGCGCCATTCCCAGCAACAGGCAACGTCCACCGCGCAGGGTGGCGATGTGATGCCGGCGTGAGGGGAAGACGTTGTTGCGCAAGGGCTTTCCAGTGACTTCAGGCAGATGCGGAGACGTGCGGGGAATGGTGACATCTCCGCACGCGGCCTGCCAGCCGCACAACAACGAGGTTCCCATGAAAGCTCTCTCCATTCCGCTGCTGTTGGGCATTGCACTGGCCAGTGGCCCGGCCTGGGCCCAGGCCGACGTCAGCAAGGTCAACGGCAGCATCAGTGCCGATCCGGGCCAGCGCTACGGCAAGCTGGACACCGTCAATGGCGGCATCCGTGTCGGCGAAGGCGTGGAAACCGGCAGCATCGATACCGTCAACGGCGGCGTCAAGGTCGCCGATCGGGCCCGCACCGGCAGCATCGAGACCGTCAACGGCGGCATCCGCATGGGCCGCGAAGTGACGGCCCATGGCGATGTCAGCACGGTCAACGGCAGCATCTTCAGCGACCAGGGCAGCCAGATCGAAGGTGGCGTGGAAACCGTCAACGGCGGCATCGGCCTGGTCGGCAGCCGCGTGCGCAAGGACGTGGAGACCGTCAACGGCGACATCACCATCGGCATCGGCTCGCAGGTCGGCGGTGGCGTGCATGTGCGCAAGCCGAACTTCAGTGTCTCGCTGACGGCCAGTCGCAAGCCGCGGGTCATCATCGGTCCGAATGCCGTGGTCAACGGCAGCCTGCTGTTCGAGCGCGAAGTGGTGCTGTATGTCCACCGCAGTGCACGCATCGGCGCGGTCACCGGCGCCGATCCGATCCCCTTCGATACCGATACCGCCCCGGCCGACTGAGCCTGCGGCTTGGGCGATACTGCCGATACCGGTCGCGCCTGCTGCGCGGCCGTCCCTTGTGTTTCCAGGAACCGATGATGCCCCGCAAACTCCTCCTGTGCCTGGCCGCTGCGGCCGCGCTCAGCGCCTGCAAAGGCGAAGACACCCCGGCGCCGGCGCCCAGCGCCGACAGCACCGCCAAGCCGGCCCCGCACACGTTCTCAGCCGCGATCAACGCCGCCGACTTTGCCGAGATGGTGAAGACCCTGGCCTCAGACGAGTTCGAAGGTCGCTCACCCGGCAGCAAGGGTGAAGAACTGACGGTCAACTACATCCGCGACCAGATGCAGCGCATCGGCCTGCAGCCCGGCAACGGCGACAGCTGGTTCCAGGACGTGCCGATGACCGAGACCACGGCTGATGAATCGACCGTGCTCACGCTCAACCAGGGCGGCAAGACCCGCGAACTGAAGTTCGGCACCGACATGGTGGTGGGCACCCGTACCGGCCAGACAGAAGTGAAGGTCGATGCCAGTGACCTCGTCTTCGTCGGCTACGGCGTGGATGCACCGGAGCAGAAGTGGAACGATTACGCCGGCCAGGACTGGAAGGGCAAGACGGTGGTGATGTTCGTCAACGACCCGGGCTTCCATGTCGATGACGAAAAGCTGTTCGACGGCAAGCGCATGACCTACTACGGCCGCTGGACCTACAAGTTCGAGGAAGCCGCGCGCAAGGGTGCCGCCGCCGCACTGATCGTGCATGACACCGCGGGCGCTTCCTACGGCTGGGACGTGGTGAAGAACTCCTGGGCGGGCCCGCAGTACGACCTGCCGGCCAAGGACGACGCCGAACCGCGCCTGCCGGTGCAGGGCTGGTTGAGCGCCGACGCCGCCAAGGCGCTGTTCGCCGGCGCCGGGCTGGATCTGGACCAGGCCTACAAGGATGCCAGCAAGCGCGGCTTCAAGCCGGTGCCGCTGAAGGCAATCGCCTCGGTGGACCTGAAGAGCAAGGTCGCGCAGAAGCAGTCGCGCAACGTGATGGGTGTGCTGCCTGGCAGCAAGCGCGCCGATGAGGCCGTGCTGTACATGGCGCACTGGGACCACCTCGGCAAGCACGAGGGCGAACAGGGCGACAACATCTACAACGGTGCCGTCGACAACGCGACCGGCGTGGCTGGCATCCTTGAGGTGGCCGAGGCCATGACCCATCAGGAACCGAAGCCGGAGCGTTCGGTGGTGTTCCTGGCGGTGACCCTGGAAGAGTCCGGTCTGCTGGGTTCGAAGTACTACGTCACCCACCCGACCTTCCCGCTGGACAAGATCGCCGGTGTCATCAACATCGATGCGATGTCGGTGGCCGGTCGTGCCAAGGACGTGACGGTGACCGGCTTCGGCAGTTCCGAGCTGGAAGACATCCTCAAGCCGCTGGCTGCAGCCCAGGATCGCACCCTGCACGGCGAGACCTCGGTGCAGAGTGGCTTTTACTTCCGTTCGGATCACTTCAACTTCGCCAAGGCGGGTGTGCCGGCGCTGTATGCCGACGGCGGTGAGGACCTGCGCGACGGTGGCGTCGAGGCGGGCCGCAAGGCGGCCGCCGACTACGGTTCCAACCGCTACCACGGCCCGAAGGACGAGTATGACGCGGCGACCTGGAAGCTGGATGGCACGGTCGAGGACCTGCAGCTGATGTACGGCGTCGGCAAGGAACTGGCCGGCGGCGATCGTTGGCCGAACTGGTACGAAGGCAATCCGTTCAAGGCTGCACGCGACACGATGATGAAGGGCAAGGCCCCCGCCGCGACGAAGTAACGTCCGGCCGGGCAGTGAAGCAATCGGAGCGGTGCCCGCAAGGGCACCGCTTTTTTTGTGCGTGTGTGGAGGGCACATCCAGCCCCGCCGTTGGTAGTTGCCAACCTTGGTTGGCAGCGCTGTACGCGGCAGGCGCATCCACGCATCTGCCGGCCAGCGGCCGGCACTACCCTTGGTTTATCGCGCACAAAGAAAAACCCCGCTGCGTGAGCAGCGGGGTTTTGGATGTAAACCCTGGCGATGACCTACTCTCGCATGGCTTAGGCCACACTACCATCGGCGCAGCTACGTTTCACTTCCGAGTTCGG
>NZ_QAIJ01000147.1:0-21765 GCF_003060985.1 Stenotrophomonas sp. HMWF023 | reverse complement strand
CACTTCCAGGATGTCCATTTCCACTACGGCAAGAAGGGTGGCGTGATTGCTGGCCTGGAGCTGGTGGTGAAGCCGGGCGAGAAGATCGGCTTGGTCGGCCCGTCCGGTGCCGGCAAGTCGACGCTGGTGAATGTGCTGCTGCGGCTGTACGACCTGGAAAGCGGACGCATCCTGATCGACGACCAGGACATCGCCTACGTCACCCAGGAAAGCCTGCGGCAGCAGATCGGCGTGGTTACCCAGGACACCTCACTACTGCACCGTTCGATCCGCGACAACCTGCTGTACGGCCGCCCGGATGCCACCGACGAGCAGCTGCGCGCGGCCGTGTCCAAGGCGCGCGCGGAGGCCTTCATCGATACGCTGGTCGACGGCGAAGGGCGTCGTGGCTACGACGCGCATGTCGGCGAGCGCGGCGTGAAGTTGTCCGGTGGCCAACGCCAGCGAATTGCGATTGCTCGCGTGCTGCTGAAGGATGCGCCGATCCTGGTGCTGGATGAGGCCACCTCGGCGCTGGACTCGGAAGTGGAAGCGGCGATCCAGGACAACCTGGACGAACTGATGGGTGGCAAGACGGTGATCGCGATCGCCCATCGCCTGTCGACCATCGCGCGCATGGACCGGCTGGTGGTGATGGACCAGGGCCGCATCGTCGAGACCGGTACCCATGCCGAGCTGATCGAGGCAGGTGGACTGTACGCGCGCTTGTGGGCGCGGCAGACCGGTGGTTTTGTCGCCGCCGAGCAATGACCGCCGCCCGGACGATGGATGAGCAACAGTAGATCCACGCCACGCGTGGATGCCGTACAACACAGATGAAAACGGCCCGGGTCTCCCCGGGCCGTTTTCATTCAACTCACAGCCGATCGATCATTCGATCGGCTGGTCGAGCATCAGCTGGCGTGCGAAGCGCACCGGCGGTGCGCCGTAGGACAGCATCTGGTCGTGGTAGGCCTTCAGGTTGAACTTGTCACCCAGCTTGTCCTGCATCGCCTTGCGGGTGTCGAAGTGTTCCTGTGCACCGACGAAGTAGGTCGGCAGCTGCGCCGAGGTCAGCTGCGCGCGCACCCACTTGCCCGAGGCTTCGCTTTCCTGCTGGAAGGCGTCGTGGGTCATCAGGTGCATCGCCTTCTCGCGGTCCCAGTTGTCCACGTGCACGCCCTGGTCGAGGATCGCGTTGGAGATCGTGCGCAGGTAGAACTTCAGCTGCACCAGGTGGAACAGCGGATCGTTGTTGAGATAACCCTGCTCCTGCATCATCCGCTCGGTGTAGACCGCCCAGCCTTCGGCGAACAGGCCCGAACGCAGCACGGCACGCAGCGTGGAGGGGAACTTGGCCGAATGCCAGCCTTCCAGGTAGTGGCCCGGGGTGCCTTCGTGGATGCTCAGCAGGTGGATCATGCGCGAGTTGTACTCACGCAGGAACGAGTCAACCTGCTTGTCGTTCCAGTCGTCCGGAATCGGCGAGACGGCGTAGAAGGTCTTCAGGTTCTTGTCCAGCGGGCCCGGCGAATCGCAGTAGGCCACGGCCACGCCACGCTGGAATTCCGGCATCAGGATGATGTCCACCGGCGCGTCGGGCAGGGTCATCAGGTCGTGCTCGCGCACGAACGCGGTGGACTGCTCCAGTGCGGCCTTGGCATCGTCGACCACCTTGTCGCGCGCCGGCTTGTCAGCGTAGGCCAGCTCCAGCGCGGCCTCGATCGCCTTCTGCTGCTGTTCGTCGCTCGGCTGCGCCGGCATTTCCGGTGCGCCCGGCTTGTCCTTCAGCACGGTCTGCGCGATGCCGTACATGTCCTCGCGCACGCGCTTCAGTTCGGCGCGTGCACGCTCACCGATCTCCTGCCGCGACAGCGAGGAATTCAGCGCGAACTTCAGCTTCTGGTCGTACTTTTCCGCACCGATGCGGAAGTCGCCCTTGGCGTTCGGCACCAGGGTCTTGTCCAGCCAGGTCTGCTGCTCGTCCACGGCCTTCTTCAGGCCGTCGATGGCGGCCTGCAGGCGCTGCTGGTCGGCCTGCGGCAACTCGCCGATGTGCGGGGTGATGAAGGTATCGACGATGCTGAGGATGCCCTTGTTCTGCTTGGCCACGGTCTCGGCATGGATCTTCGGCACGCGTGCCGGATCCAGGTTCTCGCGGGCCTGGGCGAAGATCGCCGGCAGCTTCTCCATGCGCGCGGTGGCCGACTTCAGGCGCTCCGGCAGCGGCGCGAACTCGCGCGCCATCAGGCCGTAGATCGCGCTGCCGGCAACGCCGTTGTACAGCTGCGGGTCCCACTTGCCGGACTGCATCACCTCGGCATTCCAGATTTCCGACTGCAGCTGGTTGCGCAGGATCGCGGCATCCACCTGGTTCTCGCGGCCCAGCTTGGCCACCTCGATCTTGTCCAGCTCGCCCAGCAGGCCCTTGTAGGCGTCAACGGTCTTCTGCTGGCCGGCCGCGCTCAGGTCATCGATCTCGCTGTCATAGCGGTGGTCGCCGATCTGGGTGGCGCTGACCGGGGACAGCTGCATCCAGGTGTCCAGGGCACGCTTGGACAGGTCGGCGAAGGCGGCATCGACCGCCGCATCACCTGCCTGCTGGCTGGCGGCCGGGGTGGAACCATTGGTCGGGGCATCGGCCGGCTGGCAACCGGCGAGGGCGGCGACGAGGGCGAGGGCAAGAAGATGCGGGCGCATCGGCATTCCTGTACGGGGTCAATCCCCGAGCATAGGCCCCCGGGGCTGCTTTGTCCCCGTGCCATAGGATTACCATGGGTGCACACAAGGACCCTCCAGCGGAGCGCAGGACATGGAATACCAGGGAAGCTGCCATTGCGGCAGGATCGCATTCACCGTGCAGGCTGATGCACCCATCAAGGACGTCATCGACTGCAACTGCTCGATGTGCCGCCGCCGCGGCAGCCTGCTCTGGTTCGCCCCGCGGGAGGCGTTGCAGCTGGGCACCGACATTGCCGATGTGGCGACCTACCAGTTCAACACCCACAACATCGATCACCATCATTGCCGCGCATGCGGCACCGCGCCGTACAGCGAGGCGGTGGACCCGCGCAGTGGCCTGCCGATGGTGGCGATCAACGTGCGCTGCCTGCCGCAGGTCGAGCTGGGTGGATTGTCGATCACCTCGTTCGACGGAGCCTCGCGATGACGGCGCCTCGCGTGTGGACGCGCGTGGTTATCGTGCCGGCATTGCTGCTGGCGCTGGCGGCCTGTGCCAAACAGGGTGAGAGGGCCGCCGATGCCGGTGGTGCCGCCGAAGCGGGCGTAGCCTCGCCTGAAGGTGCCTTCCTGGCCTATGAGCACGATGTGCAGGTGCAGCTGGAAGCGGCGCAGATCGCGCCGCGTATCCAGCAGGTCGCGCAGGCCTGCCAGAACGCGAAGTTCGGTGAGTGCGCGGTGCTGCAGGTGGATCAGCGCAGCGGCGAACAGCCCAGTGGCGAGGTCAAGGTACGCATCGCGCCGAAGGGCGTGGAATCGCTGATCGGCCTGGCCGGCGAAGGCGGCAAGCTGCAGGCGCGCAATACGCGTGCCGAGGACCTGGCCCAGCAGGTGGCCGACACCGCGCTGACCAAGGCTCGGCTGGAGAAGGAGCACGCGCGGTTGCTGTCCTACCAGGACCGCGGCGATCTGAAGATCGAGGATCTGATGGCGATCACCACGCGCCTGTCGGAGATCGAGGCGGGTGTGGAGCAGGCCACCAAGGACGCCGCCCAACAGCGCAGGCGCATCGATACCCAGCTGGTGACCATGCATTTCGACACCACCTCGGGCCAACGCAGCCGCAGCGAGATCGGCGAAGCACTGAGCGAGTCGGGCAGTATTCTCAGCACCAGCGTGGCATTCCTGATCCGTGCTGCGGCCGCTTTGCTGCCGGTGGGCGTCGTGGCGCTGGTGATGGCCTGGATCGTCCGTGCGCTGATCCGTCGTCGCCGCCGCAAAGCCTGATCGACACCGCGCGATGCGCTCGCCGGGCGTGGCCCGGCGCTACCGGAATGTGCAGAAGGTAGCGCCGGGCCATGCCCGGCGGCTGTTCACCCTTCGTCGGTTTCGTATTCGACGAACACATCCAGTTCCAGCGCAAGTTCCTGCACCGCATCGCGCACCTTCTGCGCGGTGCTTTCATTGCCCACTTCCACTTCCAGTTCGTGGGTGCCCGGGCCGATGTCGTCGGACAGGCCGGCCGAGCTGGAATCATCGTCATCCATGTGCGGCATCAGGTCGTCGGTCTCTTCGACGTGTTCGATGCCTTCCAGGCCGAGCAGCAGGTCGCTGATCGCACGGGTATCGTCTTCGGTTCCGGTAATTCGCAGTCGCAGCAGGGCCATGGCGGAAGCACGTTGTGGGGTTCGCCTGCAGCCTAGCCAGCGCCGGGCAAAGATCGGGTGAGGGCGCAGTCAGCCGGGTGTGCTCGGGCGCCCCAGCAGGCTGTCGGGCAATGCGGGAACCGGCGTGCGTTCGTCCTGCGCCTGGCCCAGCAACCAGTCGATGAACAGCCGCGCAGCGGGGCTGGGCGGCCGCCCTTCGGCATGCACCACGTAATAGGCATAGCGTGCCTTCAGTGCAGGCCCTGGCAGGCGCACCAGCTCATAGCGCTGCAGATAAGGCTGGGCGACGTGGGTGCGCGCCAGCACCGCGCCCATGCCATACACCGCCGCGCGCATCGCGTCGGTACTGTCGGCGAAGGTGTGCATCGCCGGCAACGGCGACGGCGGGCGCACGCCGGCGTGGCGGAACCAGTCGCGCCAGCCCTGTGGTGACAGATCACTGAGCAGCGGCAATCCGGCGATGCGTGCCGGGTCTTCCAGTGCTTCGACACCGGGCAATGCCGGGGACGCGACGGGAAACAGGTTGTCGTCCATCAGGTGCTGCGCGTGCAGTCCGGGCCACTGGCCCAGTCCATAACGGATGCCCACCTCCGGGCCGTTTTCGTCGTAGCGGTCCAGGCCACTACCCGTGTGCAGCTCGATGCGGATGTGTGGATGGGCCTGGGTGAAACGCGGCAGCCGTGGCAGCAGCCAGCAGTACGACAATGAGCGCAGCGTAGCGATCCGCAGCGGCACGCTGTCCGCGTCCGGCTGCAGATGGTGGGCGACGGCGGCGACATCGGTGAACGCGGCGCTGGCGGCGTCGGCCAGCTGCCGGCCTTCGGCCGTCAGTCGTACCCCGCGCGCATGGCGCAGGAACAAGCGCGTGGCCAGCACCTCTTCCAAGCGACGCACATGGTGACTGACCGCGCTGGCGGTCAGATGCAGTTCCTGCGCCGCCTGGGCGAAGTTCTGATGGCGCGCGGCAACCGCGAAAACGGCCAGCGCAGGGAGCAGGGAAGGGCGTAGCAGCATGTCCAGCCTCAAGCCATATTTGTGGCTGGCAGCGATACTACGCGCTTGTGCGGCGGGCGTCTGCGGCCGATCCTGTGTGGCCAGACCAGCGCCACGATGACGGACGGACACAGAAGATGAATGCGATACCCCAGGCGACCGAGCGTGATTGGCGCACACCGCTGGAACTGACCCTGCTCGGCGCGATCTGGGGCTGCTCGTTCCTGTTCATGCGGGTGGCGGTGCCCTCGTTCGGTCCGTTCGCCCTGGTCGAGGTGCGGCTGGTGTTGGGCGCGCTGGTGCTGTTGCCGTTCCTGTGGCGCGCCCGCGCGCAGTTCCCGCCGCGCCGCTGGCTGTGGCTGGCACCGATCGGTCTGGTCAATTCGGCATTGCCGTTCGTGCTGTTTGCTTACGCCGCAGAGCGTGCACCGGCCGCCATCGGTGCGATCTGCAATGCGATGACCGTGCTGTTCGCTGCGTTGATTGCGTTCCTGTTCTTCGGCGAGAAGATCGGTGTGCGCCGCGCCGGCGCGCTGCTGGTCGGTTTTGCCGGCGTGGTGGTGCTGGCCACGGCCAAGATCTCGGGGTTGAGCATCGGCACGGCCGTGCTGGCCGGTGCGGCGGCCTCGCTGCTGTACGGCCTGGGCGTGAACCTGGTGAAGCGGCACATGACCGGTCTGCCCTCAGCTGCCGCCGCCGCTGCCACGTTGTCGTGCGCCTCATTGTGGTTGTTGCCGATGGCGCTCACACATCTGCCGCAGGGCCCGATTCCGGGCAAGGCATGGGGCGCGGCGATCGCGCTGGGCGTGGTCTGCACCGGATTCGCCTTCCTGATGTTCTATCGCCTGATCGGCCGCATCGGCCCGTCGCGTGCGTCAACGGTGACCTACCTGGTGCCGCTGTTCGGTGCTGCGTTTGCCTGGCTGTTCCTGGGCGAAGCGGTGACGGTGCAGATGTTGATTGCGGGTGCGTTGATTCTGGGCAGCGTGGCCGTCAGCCAGAAGGGCTGATGAATCCTGCAGCCGAGCATGGCTCGGCTCTACAGTAGATCCACGCCATGCGTGGATGCTTTCCGCTTCGCATTGCCAACCCGCCGCTACGCTCGCCGGGCGTGGCCCGGCGCTACCGCACCGGCACCGGAATATTGCACAGGTCGATATGCCCCGCCGGGCGCTTGTAGAAATCATCCACGCGGTTGCGACGCGCCTCCACCGTGTCGGCGAAGGTCTTCGAATCGGTGCGCAGCACCTGGATCGGCGTGCGTTCGGCCACAGGCACGTCGCTTACGCGACGGATCGACACGATCGGCGTGCGCAGCTTCGGGTCAGCATAGAATCCCATCGGTGCCGGTCCGCGCGGGATCGCACTGAGCAGCTCCATGCCCTTCAGCACGCGGCCGACCAGGGTGATGTTGCGGTCCAGCTGGCGCGGCGACTGGCCGGTCACCACATAGAGTTCTGCACCGATGCTGCTGTCTTCCTCGTTGCTGCGGCCCGCACCCAGCATGCCGTAGCAGTGCGCCAGCCAGGCCTTGCCGGCCTGCGGGTCCTGACCGACCGGGAAGCCGTCGACGAAGCCGGTCTGCGCTGCCCAGCCATCGCGATCCGGCAGCACACCCACCTTCAAACCGCTGTTGGCACGCTCGAATTCGGCCGGCAGCTTGCGCTGCGCGCTGCCGAACGGCTTGGCCTTGGCCGCATCGTCGGCGTCGGCATCGCCGAACTGCACCACGAAGTTGTCCTGCGAGCGGTAGATGCTGGTGCCGTCCCAGAAGTGCTCGTGGGCGAAGGTCTGGATGTTGCCGACATGGCGCGGGGCGAACTGCGGCGCCAGCTCGATGATCACCCGCCCGGCCGGCAGGTCCATGTACAGCAGGTTGGCCGGGTCCGGCGTGCGCCAGTCGGTGGCGGCCGAGGCCTCCAGAATCTGCTGCGGGCTGCGGTAGGGCGTGGCCGCGCTGGCGAGTGCGGGCAGCAGGCAGGCCAGGGCGAGGGTGGTCAGGGCAAGACGACGGCGGTGCGACATGGAAACCCCGGAACATGAACGAGGCCTCGATTCTGCGCGAGCCGCACGGCCACGCCAACCGGCAGAGTGACTAACGACACATTCGCTATAGCGGACTTCGCACTACTGTTGACTTCAACGTAGTGGAGGGCCGGTCATGTCCGAAGACGATGTCCACCTGAAGAAGTTCCAGAAGGAGCTCAGCGCCGGCACGGTCTCGCTGGCCCTGCTGGCGGTGCTGGCCCGCGCCGGTGAGCCGCTGTACGGCTACCTGATCGCCAAGGAGCTGGAGCGCGTGGGCGAGGGCGTGCTCAGCGGCAAGCAGAGCGCGCTGTACCCGGTGCTGCGCAACCTCGAAGGCGCCGGCCTGCTGGAGAGCCATGTGGAGCCGTCCAGCAGCGGTCCACCGCGCCGCTACTACCGCATCAACGCGCGTGGCCGGGAGGTGCTGGAGCAATGGCGCCAGGCCTGGCGTGACACCCGTGATTCCGTCGATTCCGTGTTGGAGGGGGTACCGCAATGAACGACCTGAACCTGGCAGGCAACAGTCTGCCGAGCACCATTCCGCAGTACCTGGCGCAGTTGCGTGCGGCACTGGACGGTGCCGATCCGGCGATGGTGCAGGACGCCCTGTACGACGCCGAGGAATACCTGCGCTCTGAACTGGCAGCGCAACCCGGCCGCAGCGAAGCCGAGGTCATCGCCGATGTCGCCGGCAGCTACGGTGCTCCGGACGAGGTGGCGGAGATCTATCGCGAAACCGAGCTCACGGTGAACCGCGCGCTGCGTACGCCGCGGGCCGACACGGGTCCGGTGCTGCGTGCAGCGGCCGAAGCCAGCGGTGCTGCACCGGCGGCGCAGCCGGCGGCCCCCGTGCAGCGTTCGCTGCTGGCGCGCTTCTTCGGCGTGGTGACCGACCCGCACACCTACGGCGCGCTGTTCTACATGCTGTTGTCGCTGGCCACCGGCATTTTCTTCTTCACCTGGGTGGTCACCGGCCTGTCGCTGTCGCTGGGCCTGCTGATCCTGATCATCGGCGTTCCGTTGACCGTGCTGTTCTTCGGCTCGGTGCGTGGACTGGCGTTGCTGGAGGGGCGGCTGGTGGAAGCGCTGCTGGGTGAGCGCATGCCGCGCCGGCCGCAGTACACCGACCGCAGCCGCAGCTGGCTGCAGCGTATCGGCGACATGTTCACCGATGGCCGCACCTGGCTGACCCTGCTGTACTTCGTGCTGATGCTGCCGCTGGGCATCATCTACTTCACCATCGCGGTGACCCTGCTGTCGCTGTCGCTGGGTTTGATCTGGGCGCCGGTGGCGGCGATCTTCAGTGGTGACATCCCCGGCATCTACATCAACGACGTGAACGTGCTGCCGATGGCGGCCTCGCCGCTGGTGGCCATCGTGGTTGCAGGGGTGGGTGTGTTGTTGCTGCTGCTGACGATGCACCTGGCACGCGGTATCGGCAAGCTGCACGGCATGCTGGCCAAGAACCTGCTGGTGCGGTTGTAAGCAGCAATCTGCTCTTTGGTGGGTGCCGACCTTGGTCGGCACGATCCATCAGGGATCGGGATGTCTGGCAAGCTCAGCTCTGGTAGGTGCCAACCTTGGTTGGCACGAACGATCAGATGCCAGTACGCCGGGAAGAGCGCCAACCAAGGTTGGCATCTACCGGAAGCGCCAACCAAGGTTGGCATCTACCAACAGCTGCCGGCCAGCGGCCGGCACTACCGGGCGCAGGGCGGGTTACCCCGCCTTGCGGCGCAGCGGGGTGACGTTGCTCTTCTTCTTCGTGGCCTTGGCCGCCGGGGCTTCGGCATGCGCGGCGAAGAAGTCACGCACCTTCGGGTAGACCACTTCGCGCCAGCGGCGGCCGCTGAAGATGCCGTAGTGGCCGGCACCATCGACGATGAAGTGTTCACGGCGTTCTGCCGGAATGCCGCTGCACAGGGCCTGCGCCGCTTCGGTCTGACCGAGGCCGGCGATATCGTCCAGTTCGCCTTCGATGCTCAGCAACGCGGTATCGCGGATCGCCGACGGATCGACCTTTTCGCCGTTGACCACCCACTCGCCACGCGGCAGCAGGAAGTCCTGGAACACCACGGAAATGGTGTCCAGGTAGTACTTGGCCGGCATGTCCAGCACGGCGTTGTACTCGTCGTAGAAATTGCGATGCGCGTCGGCATCTTCCAGGTCGCCCTTCACCAGGTCGGTGTAGAAATCCCAGTGCGAACTGAAGTGGCGGCTGGGATTCATCGACAGGAAGCCGGCGTGCTGTAGGAAGCCGGGATACACGCGGCGACCGGCACCTGGATAGCTGGCCGGCACGGTGTGGATGACATTGTTCTCGAACCACGACAGCGGGTTCTGCGTCGCCAGGTTGTTGACCGCGGTCGGGCTGCAGCGCGCATCGATCGGGCCGCCCATCATCACCAGCGTGCGCGGGGTCGGTTCACCGCGGCTGGCCATCAGCGAAACCGCTGCCAGCACCGGTACGGTCGGCTGGCAGACACTGACCACGTGCAGGCGCTCGACGCCAAGATGGCGGATGAACTCCTGGATGTAGGCGATGTAGTCGTCCAGCCCGAACTCGCCTTCGCTGCCGGGCACCATGCGCGCGTCGACCCAGTCGGTCACGTACACGCGGTGATCGCGCAGCAGCGTGCGCACGGTGTCGCGCAGCAACGTGGCGTGATGGCCGGACAACGGCGCCACCACCAGCACGAACGGCTGGTTGAGCATGGTGTGCAGCTGGTCGGCTTCATTGCTGTGGCGCTTGAAGCGCAGCAGCTTGCAGAACGGCTTGCTGAGTTCCTCGTGCACGACAATCGGCACGCGCTCGCCCTCGACCTCGATTTCGTTGATGCCCCATTCGGGCTTCTCGTAATCCTTGCCGATGCGATGGAACAGCTCATTGACCGCCGCCAGGCGATCAGCGCCGGGCATCTGCGACCACCAGTGTCCCTGGTTGGCGAAGAACTTGGCGTTGGCCTGGGCCTGGTGCACCCAGGGGGCGAGCAGGTTGCGGGTCAGTTCGTGCAGTTGATAGAGCATGCCGACCGAATATGTATGGTCTTATGTTGCCGCGCAGCATAGCGCATCCGGCTGTCCCGGACGTTAAGCGGCGCCACCGGCTCCATTCAGCGCGCGGCCTGCTCCAGCGCGGCTGCTTCACCGGCCAGTGCTGGCCCCAGCCAGAGGTGGGAACCGACCGCCTGCAGGCCCTGGCGCGTCAGCTCGCGCCGGTACCAGCGGGCCGGACGCGACTGGAAGCCGTCATGGTCGCCCTCGAATTCATCTTCGGCGGCGAAGGTCTCCAGGAACGCCACGCCTGCGGTCAGCTCGGCGACACCGGCCAGGCCAGCGCGCAGTTCGCGGTTGGGTACGTAGTGCATCACGTCCGAACAGACCAAAAGATCGACCGGGGCACAGGGCCGCAGCCAGGCGAAATCGCCGAAGCTGGCCAGGTGCAGGTTGCGGGTCCGGCCGTAGCGGCGCACAGCGTACTCGCTGCTGTCGAAACCGAGGTAGTCGACCTTCGGACGCAGTTTCAGCAGCGGCGCGCGCCAGGCGCCTTCACCGCAGCCGATGTCCAGCACGCTGCGGATCGGTCGTTCCAGGTAATACTCGGCCGTGGCAACGGCGAGGGCGACCTTGCGCGCCAGGCGCGCGCTGCCACCGATGTCGGCGCGGCGATACCAGCGCTGGAAATAGGCGGCGTTGTAGGTCTTGTCCATGGCGGTCCGGTGCAGTCGTGAAATCGGCGCCTATCGTACGGTGTTGCAGCACACCATGCGTCGATGTGTCGCGGCGGGTGCGCGTGCGGTGGCCTCGCCACGACATGCGAGAATGGCGGACATCCACGCCAGCCGCCGGAGCGAGCGCATGCAGAGCTACTACTGGGTCAAGACCTTCCACATCGTGTTCGTGGTGGCGTGGATGGCCACGGTGTTCTACCTGCCGCGCATCCTGGTGAACCTGTCGGAGACGGCGGGGCAGCCGGCGGTGGTCGAGCGCCTGCAGCTGATGGGCATGCGCCTGTACCGCTTCGGCCATTCGATGTTCGGCCTGGCGTTCGTGTTCGGCCTGGTGCTGTGGCTGGGCTACAAGGTGATTCCGGATTTCCCGACCATGGTCGCCCCGGGCGGCGCGGGCTGGCTGCATGCCAAGCTGGGCCTGGTGGTGGTGCTGTTGGCGTACTTCATCTGGATCGGGCGCCTGCTCAAGGGTGTGGCCAAGGGCCGGGCGCTGCCGTCCTCGCGCGCGCTGCGCTGGATCAACGAAATTCCGTTGCTGGCGTTCATTCCGATCGTATGGCTGGTGCTGGCCAAGCCGTTCTGAGATCCCGCGCGTTCGAACATGTCACTTTCTTGCTCGTGCAAGAAAGTAACCAAAGAACACGCCGCCGAACGCTCGCCGGCGCTGCGCGCCGGTTCCCTGCGCTTCTCGGTGAATCAGGGGACGACGCCGAACTCGCTGCGCTCAAACATCGGCGCCTCTTCGCCCCTGATTCCCCTGCGATGCTCGGCTCGCTCATGGCGGACCCGAACGTCAACAGCCGCAGCTGCACCCGGTAGATCCACGCGATGCGTGGATGCCATCAGGGCGCAAACAAAAGAGCCGGGCGTCTGCCCGGCTCTTTGCGTATCCGACGTCAGGAAGCGATCACGCCGCTTCGTACGTGCCGTAGCTGCGCAGGCGCTTGTAGCGCTGGTCCAACAGCTCCTGGGTGGACAGCGCATCCAGCGCTTCCAGCTCGTTCAGCAGCACGGCCTTCAGGCGCTTGGCCATCTGCGTCGGGTTGCGGTGGGCGCCGCCGGTCGGCTCGCGCACGACCTTGTCGACCAGGCCCAGGCCCTTCAGGCGCGGCGCGGTCAGGCCCAGCTGCTCGGCAGCATCCTTGGCCTTGCCGGCGTCCTTCCACAGGATCGAGGCGCAGCCTTCCGGGGTGATGGTCGAGTACACCGCGTATTCCAGCATCACGGTGCGGTCGCCCACGCCCAGCGCCAGCGCACCGCCGGAGCCGCCTTCACCGATCACGGTGCAGATGATCGGCACCTTCAGTTCGGCCATCTCGATCAGGTTGCGCGCGATCGCTTCGGACTGGCCGCGCGACTCGGCATCGATGCCCGGCCAGGCGCCGGCGGTATCGATCAGGGTCAGCACCGGCAGGCCGAAGCGCTCGGCCATCTTCATCAGGCGCAGCGCCTTGCGGTAGCCCTCGGGCTTGGGCATGCCGAAGTTGCGCTTGATCTTTTCCTTGGTGTCGCGGCCCTTCTGGTGGCCGATGACCATCACCGAGCGACCATTGATGCGGGCCAGGCCGCCCATGATCGCCTTGTCGTCAGCGAAGGCGCGGTCGCCGGCCAGTTCCTGGAACTCATCGCAGATGATGCGGATGTAGTCGGCGGTGTACGGGCGCGACGGATGGCGTGCCAGCTGCAGCACCTGCCACGAGGTCAGATTGCGGAAGATCTGTGCGGTACGCACGCGCAGCTTGTCCTGCAGCGCATGCACTTCGGCCTCGACATTGACCGCCGGCCCGGCACTGGCGTTGCGCAGTTCCTGGATCTTGGCTTCCAGGTCGGCGATGGGTTGCTCGAAGTCGAGGTAGTTCGGATTCATCGGAAGCCGTCGTGTAAAGAAGAGGGGAATTCTAGCCGAATGCGCAGGAACGGCCCGTACGCCTTCGTCTGGAAACCGACGGTAGCGCAGTGGGGGCCAGCGGCGCCAGTCGGGCCGCCGGCCGCCGGTTCAGGGCAGGACCAGCGCGCTGCGGGCCATTTCGGTGCTGCGGATCGTCACGAAGTCGTTGTAGGCCTGGTTGGCTGCCACCGGCAGCTTCGCGCCCAGCGTCATGGTGGCGTGGGTGAAGGCCATCTGCGCCTGGAAGTCTTCCTTGCGCAGGGCCTTCTGCTCGCTGGCCGTGGTGGCCTTCAGCCAGCGCGCATAGATGTCGCGCACGGGACCGGCATGGGCCTCGAAGGCCGGGTCCAGCGCGGGCAGCGCGGGCGCCGGTTGCAGCGTGTAGGCGGGCGCCACGTAGCCGGCGGGCTGCTCGCGCTTGTAGGCACCGGGTTCGCCCATGCCAGCCTCGACATAGCTGATGAACGCCGGCGCGGTGAAGATCTTGGTACTGATCCTGCCGCCGGTCGAATCGACGTGGGCAACCACCTGCTCCTCGGGGAACGGCTCGCGCACGCCGAAGTTCCAGGTCTTGTCGATGAACAGGCCGTGGTGCTTTTCGTACGGTCCCTTGAACTCGACCCCACCCAGCTCGATGCCCAGGCCGCTGACGCCAAAGTTCTTCAACTTGTCCTCGCCGGTCACATAGATCTCGCGCGCGGTCACGTATTCGCTGAGGCTCGGGTTGATCAGGCCGCCGCGGCCGTCGGCGTAGACGATGAAGCGCACGTCGCCCAGGCGGTCGGTATGCAGGTGATGCTCACCGGCAGCCAGGCTGATCGGCCGCGACGCGTGCGCGGCCACCGGCAGGTCCTTGCCATCGATGCTGATCGCCAGCGGCGCATCGGTCGGGTTGTCGATCTCGAAATCGACGTTGGAGGAACAGCCGACCAGCGCAAGCGCGGCCATCATCGGCAACAACAGGTTCTTCATTGCAGGCAATCGTCCTTGACGTATGCAGCGGGAAAACAACAACGGATTCGGGGCCAGCCTCAGCTGGCCCATGGCGGGCTGTAGCGCACCTTCAGCGTGCGCACGGCCGGTTCGGCGCGCAGCGCCTCCATCAGCTTGGAATCGACACGCACCGCGCTCTGCCCGGAGACATCGAGCATGCCGGCGATGCCGCCATCGGGTCCCTTCAGCAGCAGGTCCAGGCGCAGGGGCGTGCGGCCGGGGCGATGGCGGTCGAGCAGGGCGTCGATGCGCTCCCACACCGGCCGCTGCTGGCGCAGGTCCAGCCGCAGCGACAGGCGCGTGGCGTAGTTCGCACAGACCTCGTCGAAGTCCCAGCACTGGCGGATGCGCAGTGCGAAGCCACCATTGAATTCGTCTTCGCGCAGGCCGCCCTTGACCACCAGGATGCGGTCCTTGGTCATCAGGTGGCCGAACTCGGCCATGGCATCGGAGAACGCGCTGCATTCGACGCGGCCACGGCCATCTTCCAGCTGGATGAAGATCTGGCTCTCGCCCTTGCGGCGCACGCCGACCACCTGGCCGGCAAGCACGGTCTGCACTTCCGGGCGCCAGCGCTTTTCGCCGCCGCCACTGTTGCTGTTGGCGCTCCAGATCTTTTCCACCGAGCCCAGATCGGTACCGACAAGATCGCGCACGTCATCGCGCCAGGGATCGAACGGATGGCCGCTGAGGTAGAAGCCGAGCGTGTCGCGCTCGCCGTTGAGGCGTTGCAGCAACGGCCATTCCTCGGTTTCCTGCAGCTCCAGGTGGATGGCCTGCACGCCCGGCTCGGGGCCGCCGAACAGCGAGTTCTGGCCGGACGCACGCTCGCGCGCCATCTGTTCGGTGGCCTTGATCACTTCCGGCAGCTGCAGCATCAGCGAGGCACGGTTGTGGCCCAGCTCATCCAGTGCACCGCAGTTGATCATGGCTTCCAGCGTGCGCCGGTTGAGCTTGGCCGAACCGATGCGGGTGCAGAAGTCGAGCAGATCGGTGTAGTCGCCGCCGCGCAGGCGCTCGTCCACCACCGCTTCGCAGGCACCCTGGCCGACGCCCTTGATCGCGCCCAGGCCGTACTGGATGGTGTCCGGCGTGGCTGCTTCAAACATGAAGGCGGACTGGTTCACCTTCGGCGGCAGCACGGTCAGGCCGAGGTTGCGCACCTCGTCCAGGAAGCCGACCACCTTTTCGGTGTTGTCCATGTCCGAAGACAGCGTCGCGGCCATGAACTCGGCCGGGTAATGGCGCTTGAGCCAGGCCGTCTGGTAACTCACCAGCGCGTAGGCGGCGGCGTGCGATTTATTGAAACCGTAGCCGGCGAACTTCTCCATCAGGTCGAAGATCGCATCGGCCTTGGCTTCGCCAACGCCGTCCTTGGCCGCACCTTCGCGGAAGATCTCGCGGTGCTTGGCCATTTCCGCCGGCACCTTCTTGCCCATCGCACGGCGCAGCAGATCGGCGCCGCCCAGCGAGTAGCCGCCGACGATCTGCGCCATCTGCATCACCTGCTCCTGGTACACCATGATGCCGTAGGTGTCGCGCAGGATGCGCTCGGTGCGCGGATCGGGATACTCCACGTCTTCGCGCCCGTGCTTGCGGTCGACGAAGGAGGGAATCAGGTCCATCGGGCCGGGTCGGTACAGCGACACCAGCGCGATCAGGTCTTCGAAACGGTCGGGCTTGGCGTCCTTCAGCAGGCGGCGCATGCCCGAGGATTCGAACTGGAACACCGCACCGGTATTGCCCGAGGCGAAGATGTCCTTGTAGGTGGGCGCATCGTCCAGCGGCAGCTGGGTGATGTCCACCGGCGGAATGCCGGCGCGCTCGTGGCGCTTGTTGATCGCCTTCACTGCCCAGTCGATGATCGTCAACGTGCGCAGGCCGAGGAAGTCGAACTTCACCAGGCCGACTTCTTCAACGTCGTTCTTGTCGAACTGGGTGACCGGATTCTTGCCGCGGCCATTTTCATCGTGTTCGGCGAACAGCGGGCAGAACTCGGCCAGCGGTTCGGGCGCGATCACCA
Source organism: Stenotrophomonas sp. HMWF023 (assembly GCF_003060985.1). Classification (NCBI taxonomy): domain Bacteria; kingdom Pseudomonadati; phylum Pseudomonadota; class Gammaproteobacteria; order Lysobacterales; family Lysobacteraceae; genus Stenotrophomonas; species Stenotrophomonas sp. HMWF023. Next base: position 5,784 of record NZ_QAIJ01000147.1, on the reverse strand, counting down.
CGCCGCCGGCGTGCTTGCCGGCGTTGCGGGTGAGGTCTTCCAGCTGCCGCGCCAGGTCGATCAGATCGCGGACATCGTCCTCGCTCTGGTAGCGCTGGATCAGCTCGGGCGAGGCCATCTCGCTGTCCTTGCCCTCACCCATCGCGTCCTTCAGCGAGATGCCGAGGATGTTCGGGATCAGCTTGGCGACGCCGTCGACCAGGCCATAGGGGAAGCCGAGCACGCGGCCGGAGTCGCGCACCACCGCCTTGGCCGCCATGGTGCCGTAGGTGATGATCTGGCTGACCCGCTCGCGGCCGTACTTGCGTGCGACGTAGTCGATGACTTCGTCGCGGCGGTCCATGCAGAAGTCGATGTCGAAGTCGGGCATCGACACGCGTTCGGGGTTGAGGAAGCGCTCGAACAGCAGGTTGTACGGCAACGGGTCCAGATCGGTGATCTGCAGCGCCCACGCCACCAGCGAGCCGGCACCGGAACCACGGCCGGGACCGATCGGGATGCCCTGCGCTTTGCCCCACTGGATGAAGTCGGCCACGATCAGGAAGTAGCCGGGGAAGCCCATCTTGATGATGGTGTCCAGCTCGAACTCGAGGCGGTCGCTGTAATCCTGCGCGGTCATGCCGGGCGCGATGGGATTCTTTTCCAGGCGTGCAGCCAGGCCCTTGCGCGATTCGCTGCGGATCCAGCTGTCCAGCGTCTCCTCGTCGGGCACCGGATAGTCGGGCAGGAAGTAGGTGCCCAGGCGCATCTCGATGTTGCAGCGTTCGGCCAGCGCCAGCGTGTTGTCGATCGCATCGGGGATGTCGGCAAACAGCGCGCACATCTCCTCGGCCGACTTCAGGTACTGCTGGTCGCTGTACTCGCGTGGGCGCTTTGGGTCATCCAGCACGCGGCCGGTGGAGATGCATACGCGTGCTTCGTGCGCGCTGAAATCGGTCGGTGACAGGAAGCGTACGTCGTTGCTGGCGATCACCGGCAGCCCACGCTGGCCGGCGGCCATCAGCGCGAACTGGTTGAAGCTCTCTTCGCCGTCACGGCCGGTACGGGTCAGCTCCAGGTGCAGGCCGTCGCCGAACACGCGCTGCCAGTCGGCCAGCTGCTGTTCGGCCAGGTCATGCTTGCCATCCAGCGCCAGGCGCCCGGCCAGGCTTTCACGGCCGGCCAGGGCGAACAGGCTGGCGTTGCCGGCCTTCAGCCAGTCCGGATGCACGGCCACGCCGCCCTCGGGGCGATGGCCTTCCATCCAGGCCCGGGTCAGCAGTCGCGACAGGCTCAGATAGCCCTCGCGGTCGCGGCACAGCAGCGTCATCCGCCACGGGTCCTGGCCTTCCTCGGCGATCATCACGTCGGCGCCGGCGATCGGCTTGATGCCCACGCCTTCGGCGGCCTTGTAGAACTTGACCAGGGCGAACAGGTTGTTGAGGTCGGTCACCGCCAGCGCAGGCAGGCCGAGTTCGACCGAGCGCGACAGCAGGTTGGCCTGCTTGGCCTTCTTCGGGTCAGCCTGGTCCGGCTTGGCCGGCACGCGGATGGTCGAGTCCGCCAGCGAGAACTCGGTGTGGACGTGGAGATGTACGAAGCGGGAGTTGGACATGCCGGACCAGGTTGGAGCGCGCAGGCCCCGGGTGCAGACGCGGGAATCGTCGCCGGGGTCGGGAAGCGCTGGAGTGCCCGGTCAGGGTAGCGAGGGCAGGGGGTTGCGACAAGGACTTGACGGTACGCGATATCGCATTCGCGCTATCGCTTCCCACGGTTCGCAGGCGAACCGCGGGCCCCGTCTCAGCATGCTTCCAGACCCCCGCGCCCTTGGCGCGTCCCCCTGACTCAGGGGGACTCTTCTCCAGACGGATTGCAGCGGCCGTTCAGGCGATTCAGGCGATCGCGATGGAGGCGGCCACAGCCGGCGGCGCTTCCAGGCACTCGCGCACCGGGGCGAAACTGCGCCGGTGCTCCGCGCACGGGCCGTGTTCACGCAGGGCGGCCAGATGCGCCGGGGTCCCATAGCCCTTGTGCTGGTCGAAACCGTACTGCGGGTGGCGAGCGTGCAGGTCCAGCATGTAGCGGTCGCGCGAGACCTTGGCCAGGATCGAGGCCGCCATGATCGCGCGGTCGATGCCATCGCCGCCGACCAGCGCCTGCGCCGGCAGCACCAGCCCCTTGGGCACCACGTTGCCATCGATGCGGGCGAAGCCGGCCACGTGGGCCACCGCCGCGACGACATCGCGCATGCCCTGCAGCGTGGCCTGGTAGATGTTCAGGCGATCAATGGCTTCCACGTCCACCAGCACCACGTGCCAGGCCAGGGCGCGGTCGAGGATGCGGTCATGCAGCTGCTCGCGGCGGGCCGCAGTCAGCTGCTTGGAATCATCCAGACCATTCAGTCGTGGCCGCTGCGGATCGAACACCACTGCTGCCACCGCCACTGGGCCAGCCAGCGGTCCCCGACCAGCTTCGTCGACACCGGCGATGCGGTGGCCGGGGTCGATCACCGCGGCGCCATCAAACAGGGCCAGGCTGGCCGCCGCGGCATGGCGACGGCTCATGCTTTTTCCTGGCCGCGTACCAGCAGCTCGCCGACAGCATCGGCTGCACGCGCCGAGGCATTGCGGCGCAGGCGTTCATGCAGGCGCGCGTAGATACCGTGCAGGTCGGCGATCCGCTGCGGGTGGTCGAACCACTGCTGGACGGCGGCGGCCAGTTTTTCCGGCGTGCAGTCGTGCTGCATCAGTTCTGGCGCCAGGTCCTGACCGGCAAGGATGTTGGGCAGGGCGAAGCGGTCGACCTTGATCAACCCCAGCGCCTTCACCAGGCGGTACGTCAGTTCGTTGACCCGGTAGCCGACGACCATCGGCCGCTTCACCAGCATCGCTTCCAGGGTCGCGGTGCCGGAGGCCAGCACCACCACGTCGGCGGCGATCATCGCGTTGCGCGCCTGGCCGTCCAGTACATGCGAATAGGCCACCGGCAGTGCCGAGCGTGACAGCTGCTCCTCGATCAGGCGTCGGCAGGCCGCATTTGCCGCCGGCACCACAACGTGCAGGCCGGGAATGCGCTCGGACACCTGCCAGGCGGCCTCGAAAAAGGCTTCGCCGAGCTTGGAGATCTCGCCCAGGCGGCTGCCGGGAAGCACGGCCAGCACCTTGGCCGAGGCGGGCAGGCCGAGTTCGATCCGGGCTGCTTCACGGTCGACGTGCAGCGGGATGTCATCGGCCATGGGATGGCCGACGAAGCGCGCGTCGATGCCGTGCTTGGCGTAGATCGGTGGTTCCATCGGGAACAGGCACAGCACCAGGTCGGCGCTGCTGCCGATCTTCTCGGCGCGCTTCTCGCGCCATGCCCATACCGAAGGGCTGACATAGTGCACGGTGCGCACGCCACGCTGTTTCAGCCAGCGTTCGATGCCCAGATTGAAGTCGGGAGCATCGATGCCGATGAACACGTCCGGCTGCCACTCCAGCGCACGCTGGCGGAACGCCGAACGCAGCTTGAGCAGGCGCGGCAGATGGCGCAGCACTTCGGTCAGGCCCATCACCGCCAGTTCGCTGGCATCGTGCCAGGTCTGGCAACCGGCGCTGCGCATCGCATCGCCGCCGATGCCGGCGAATTCGGCATGCGGGAAGCGGGCCTTCAGTTCGCGTATCAGGCCCGCACCGAGCAGGTCGCCGGAGGCTTCACCGGCGACCAGCGCGATCCGCAACGGACGATCGCTCAGCACCCGATGCGCAGGCACGCTGCCGGCCATCGAGGCCAGCGAAATCACGTCGGCGCCGGCCGGCGCCTGGCCGGTCGCGCTGCTCATCGCAGCAGGTGCCTCTCGGTGTGTTCGATGAAGTCCAGCATCGACTTGACGTCGTCGCTGTCGCGCGCCTGCTCGGCCAGCTGCGCCTTGGCCTCGGCCAGCGGCAGGCCCGCCACGTACAGCGTGCGGTAGGCGCGCTTGATGGCGGTGATGCGCTCGGGGTCGAAGCCGCGGCGCTTCAGGCCCTCGCTGTTGATGCCGCGCGGGCGGCCCAGCGAGTCGGTGCCGACCATGGTGAACGGTGGCACGTCGCCATTGGTCAGCGCGCCCATGCCGAGGAAGGCATGCGCACCGATGCGGCAGAACTGATGCGCGCCGGCGAAGCCGCTGATGATCACGTAGTCACCCACGGTCACGTGTCCGGCCAGCGTGGTGTTGTTGGAGAACACGCAGAAGTTGCCGACGTGGCAATCGTGGGCCACGTGCGTGTAGGCCAGCATCCAGTTGTCATCGCCGATGGTGGTGATGCCACCGCCGCCGCCGGTGCCACGGTTGAGGGTGACGAACTCGCGGAACACGTTGCGGTCGCCGATCACCAGTTCGGTGCGTTCACCGGCGTACTTCTTGTCCTGCGGCTCGCCGCCGACCGCGACGTGGCCGATGAAACGGTTGTCGCGGCCGATCCGGGTCGGGCCGTGCACGCTGCAGTGCGGGCCGATCTCGGTACCGGCACCGATCTCGACGTCCGGACCGATGATCGTGAACGCGCCCACGCGGACATCGTCGGCCAGGCGTGCCGACGGATCGATCACGGCGGTGGGATGGATCAGGGGGGCGTTGTCGCTCATCTCGGTCCTCCAGCCAGGGTCATTCGCGGGTGCCGGCGCACAGCACCTCGGCGCAGGCGACGACTTCGCCGTCGACCTTGGCCACACAGTCGTACACGGCCATGTTGCGGATCACGCGCTTGATCTCGACGTGCATTTCCAGCACGTCACCCGGCACCACCTGCTTGGTGAAGCGGGCCTTGTCGACCTTGACCATGTAGAACAGCTTGGACTGCGCATCGCGGCCCAGGGTCAACTGGGTCAGCACGCCACCGGCCTGGGCCATGGCTTCGATGATCAGCACACCGGGCATGATCGGCTGGCCCGGGAAGTGGCCCTGGAAGAACGGCTCGTTGATGCTGACGTTCTTGGTCGCAACGATCGTGCGCTTCTCGTAGTCGATCGACACCACCTTGTCCACCAGCAGGAACGGGTAGCGGTGCGGAAGCAGCGTCTGGATCTGCGCCATGTCCGGCAGGGTCTGGGGCTGGCTCATTCTTTCTCCTTGCTCACAGACAGGATGCGACGGGCCAGTGCATCGAGCTGCTTGAAGCGCGCGGCGTTTTTGCGCCACGTGCGGTTGTCGGTCAGGGGCGTGCCGGAGGAGTACTCGCCCGGCTCGGTGATGGAGTTGCGGACCACCGATTTGCCGGTGATCACGACCTTGTCGCAGATTTCAAGATGACCGACGACGCCAACGGCGCCGCCGAGCAGGCAGTAACGGCCGATCTTGGCGCTGCCGGCAATGCCGGTGCAGCCTGCGATGGCCGAGTGGGCGCCGATCTGCACGTTGTGTGCGATCTGCACCAGGTTGTCCAGGCGGACGTCCTCGGCCAGCACGGTGTCTTCCAGCGCGCCGCGGTCAACACAGGTGTTGGCACCGATCTCGCAGTCGTCGCCGATGCGCACGCCGCCAAGCTGCGGCACCTTGATCCATTTGCCGGCGTCCATTGCCAGGCCGAAGCCGTCGGCGCCCAGCACGGCGCCGGGATGGATGCGCACGCGCTTGCCCAGCTTGACGCGGGTGACCAGGGTAACGCGCGCGATCAGCTCGCAGCCGCTATCGAGGCTGCAGTCTTCGCCGATGATGCTGCCGGCACCGATGATGCAGTTGTCGCCGATGACGCTGCGTGCGCCGATGGTGACGAACGGGCCGACGTGTGCGCTGGCGGCGACCTGCGCCTGCGGATCGATCACCGCGCTGGGATGGATGCCGGG
>NZ_QAIJ01000146.1:0-1317 GCF_003060985.1 Stenotrophomonas sp. HMWF023 | reverse complement strand
CGTGGCGGCGATGCTGCTGGTCAACAACCCCGGTGACTGGAGTGCGGTGTTCGCACCGCTGCGCCATTCCGAATGGCACGGCTGCACACCGACCGACCTGGTGTTCCCGTTCTTCCTGTTCCTGGTGGGTGTGTCGATGGCCTTCAGCGTCGCACCGCGCGCGCTGGATCCGGCCGCACGGCCAGCACTTGCACGTGGCGTGCTGGAACGCGCACTGCGCATCGCAATCGCCGGCGTGCTGCTGCACCTGCTGGTGTGGTGGGCACTGCATACGCATCACTTCCGCATATGGGGTGTGCTGCAGCGCATTGCATTGTGCGCGGCAGTGGTGGGCGTGCTGGCGGTGTATGCGCGCCCGCGCATGCAGGTGGCCGTGCTGGTGGCGTTGCTGGTGGGCTACACCGCGCTGCTGCTGGGCATCGGCGATCTTGCGCCGTGGACCAACCCGGGGAGCCGTCTCGATACCACCTTGTTCGCGCCATGGATCTACCAATGGCAGGCCGATACCGGTCTGGGCCATGACCCGGAAGGATTGCTGAGCAGTCTCGGCGCGTTGGCCAGCACCGTGCTGGGCCTGCTGGCCGGCGGCCTGCTGCGCAGTGGCCGCGCCGGTGCATTGGCTGCGCTGGGTGCGATCACCGCCGTGCTCGGCCTGCTGCTGGCGACGGTGCTGCCGCTCAACAAGCAGCTGTGGACGCCCAGCTACGTGCTGTGGACCGGGGGCCTTGCCGCGCTGGCGTTGTGGCTGGGGCACGTGCTGATCGACCGCAAGGGGTGGCCGGCGCTGGGCCGGCGCTTCGGCGTCAATGCGATCACCGCCTATCTGGGGGCTTCGGTGATGTCGGTGATCCTGCTGGCAACCGGCGTCTGGGGATGGGTCTGGCAGCAACTGGCTGCGGCGATGCCACAGGCGCTGGAGCTGGCCTCGATGCTGCAGGCGTTGGTGTTCGTCGCGCTGTGGTGGGGCGTGGCGTGGTGGCTGGACCGACGTCGCATTTATCTGAAGATCTGAGTGCGGGCAAAGGTCGTAGCGAACGGCCCATCCACGCATGGCGTGGATCTACTTGGCTGGTGGCTTGCGGCGTCATCCACGCATGGCGTGGATCTACTGGGCCAGGATTGCAGTAGATCCACGCCATGCGTGGATGCTCTTGGCAGGCCAGTGAAGGTGAACGCATTCATCGACATGCGGATCGCGTGAGCCCTTCCCGGTTTCACATCGAAAACGTGACCGCGTGCCTGCAATTTCACCTATCGAAACCATTCATGGCAGGGCAGACTGCGTCAGCAGCGCCGTACATAGCATCAGCAGTTCCT
>NZ_QAIJ01000145.1:0-2826 GCF_003060985.1 Stenotrophomonas sp. HMWF023 | reverse complement strand
CCCGACGCCTCGATAAACGCCCGCACCGTGGCCGGATCTGTGTAATCCAGCTCGATCATCCGTGCGATAGCCGCCTGCTCATCCGGCTGCTGACGCATGTACTCCTGCGCGATGCGGTAACCGGCGTAGTAGCCCAGATCGCTCACCCCGAACGCGTTGCGGGCGTTGTTGTACAACCAGTTGTCCAGATCATCGCCGTCCATCTCCACGATGAAGCGAGCGCGGATGTCGGATTCGTGCAACGGCCCGTAGGCATACAGCGGCAGTGCCGGTCGGCGCCCGCTGATGCGCTCGGCGATGTACTCGGCCACGCCCTCGCGCACCGCGTACTGCGCGAGCGAACCGGTGGTCTCGCGCTGCTGCGTGTGCACGTACTCGTGCAGGTTGTTCTGTGCGTTGTTCGCACCAGGATTGCTGTCGTAGAAGATCCGCAGGCGGCTGCGCAACGGCTCCGGCAGTTCACTGACATCCACGCTTGCATCGCCGAGTGCCATCTCCGCGCCGATCAGCACTTGGTCCCCCAGCGTGGTGCCACCTGTGCGCAGCACGCCCACCGCATAGGTGATGCTGGCCGGGCGCAGGGCGGGGTAGAGCCTGCGGAACGCCGCCAGATCCCGCTCCAGCGTGGCGCTGGCCTGCTGCGTGTTGGCGGTCAGCGGCCGCACCGAGGCCCAGAAGCGCGGCCAAGCGAGCATTGCGTCGGCATACTCGACGGCGGTGTAGTTGCGCACCTTCATCAGCGCATGCAGGCCGGCACTACCCGGCTCGATGTAGTGCTGCCGGACCAGGGCCACCCGCAGCGCGCCATCGGGCTCGGCAAGCACCGCATCGTAGGTACTCCAGAATCGGGCGATGTCATCTGTCTGTACCGATGGGGTCGCAGCAGTGGTGACGGTGCAGGGCAGCAGCAGGCAGGCGAACAGACAGAAGGGCAGGCGCATCCGTGGCTCCGAAGGACGAGGGATCGTGGATGAGATGCGTCCGGTGCATGGAACGGTTTAACTGCAGGCCGGCACTGCAATGATTTCTCTCTACCGCGCAAAGTAGGGTAGAATGCCCACCCCGCCGACAGGCAGGGATGTTGCACGGGCCGTTAGCTCAGTCGGTAGAGCAGAAGACTTTTAATCTTTTGGTCGATGGTTCGAATCCATCACGGCCCACCATCGCAGACAGCGCCGGCATCACCTGCCGGGCAACCCAGAAAGCGCCGAGAGGCGCTTTTTTGTTGCCCGCGTGCAGCCACGGTCGGCCACGCCCGCGACGCTGGCGCAGGAAATCTCCCAGCAACACCGAATAATTACCTTTAAGGTAATTAATTCGGGAATATAAAGTAATAAATCGAGCGGTTCTGGCCGGTCAGAATCGACCGGCCAAGGTCTGTTTCAACCGTAGTGCGCGCGTAGAAGCCCGGCGTCGTGGAAGGAAATCCCCTCGCGGATGCACTCCTCGGCGCGTTCCATGTCCTTGTGCAGCTGGATCAGGGCATCGTCGGCGAGCTGGTCGATGTCCACCACTCCGCAACAGGCCTGGTCGATCACATGCTGCATCGGCTCCCCCCAGCGCCGCCGCACGTTGCGGATCATGCGGCAATGCCACTCGCGCATGATGGCGTCCATCCGCCGTTCTCCCGGGGCTGCATGCGCCTCGCCGGCCACCACCCGCAAGGCCGGCGCCGGGTTGCGACCGCCGCGCAGTTCCTGGGTCCTAGCGGCCAACCGCTGTGCGAGCTCCTCGAGTCGCGTGTGAGTCATCCTTCGCCTCCCTGATCCGTTTTGCCAGAAGCTTCGTCAGGTCGAGCACATTGTCCGGCGCCGAAGGCTGACCAAACGCGTCCACGACCATGAATGCGGTCTCCAGCAGCACAGGATCGTAGATCCATTCCGGTGGATCGCCGACCAGCTCCAGGTAGTGCGAAAGCACCTTGACCGCAGCGCTCATCTTCTCGAAATCCAGTCCCGTAGATTGAGACTGAAGCGACATCTCAACGTCCTGATCGGCACGATCAAGCGTGCCGTGCGGGAGCTGCATTGCCGACTCGAGATCGCGGGCCAGGCGATGGCCGATGCTCTTCGGGTTGCTCTCCGAAATCCATTGGCTGACCTGGGGCTGCGCCCAGCGGGTGCCGCCGAACAGGCGGGCCCATTCGGCCGGGCCGCCGGCAGCGGCAACGCGGAGGCGCATGTTGAGGGTGCGGGCGGTACTGGCGTCCATCTGTAGATGGTGCTCTGCATTACCAATCCAGCAAATGACCAAAACGGTATTGACTCTGCATTACCTTGGCGGTAATGTGTGGGCCATGAACCTCATCGACTACGCCATCTCCCAAGGGGGCTACGGCACCCCCAGTTGCCCCGTGATGCGCCGTCTGGCCCACCAGACCGGTTGTGCGCTGCGGACCCTCTACATGATCGCCCGCGGCCACAAATTGCCCGGTGCCCGTCTGTGCCGACGCATCGAGCTGGCCACGGCCGGTGCGGTCCGCCGCGAATTCCTGCGCCCGGATGTGTTCGCGCCGGGTCCGTCGTCCATCCAAGGAGAAGCCCACCATGCAGCTTGATACGTTCGGCGAATACGTCCGCAGCCGTCTGGAGCACTGGGGCGGTGAGTACGCCCTGCATCGCGACTGCGAATACCTGGGCTTCCAATCACGCAACCTGCTGGCTGTATTAATCGAGCATCGCGGCGACATGCCCGGCCGCGCGCAGGGGTACAAGCCACTGGAGACGGATCTGCTGGCGCAGCAGATCGAAGACATCATCACTGCAGTTGCCCGCGACAACGTGGCGATGGCCTGCGCACTGCGCGGCTACTACTGCGGTCGCGGTC
>NZ_QAIJ01000016.1:0-1113 GCF_003060985.1 Stenotrophomonas sp. HMWF023 | reverse complement strand
TGGTGCCGAGCATGATCAATGGCCGACTGGGGCTGCTGCGCTACTTCGACGACGTGCTGGAATCGGCAATGGCCTTCGATACCAACGGCGAGCAGATCGTGCAGATCCTGGTGCAGCGCAACCCGCACAAGCTGCAGGGCCTGAACCAGCCAACCTCGATCCAGTAGATCCACGCCATGCGTGGATGCGGTTGCTCTCATGCACAGCAAAGCCACGCATGGCGTGGCTCTACTGGTTCTCCGTGCTGCCTGACGGCTGCCCTTGCGGTTACTTCTGCTGCAGGAAGGCCAGCAGATCCTGGTTGACCTTGTCCTTGTGGGTCTCGGTCAGACCATGCGGCGCACCCGGGTAGACGATCAGCCTGGCGCCCTTGATCAGCTTGGCCGACATCCGTCCCGCCACGTCGATCGGCACGATCTGATCGTCGTCGCCGTGGATCACCAGGGTCGGCACATCGAACTTCTGCAGGTCAGCGCGGAAGTCGGTCGCCGAGAACGCGGCGATCGAGTCGTAGGTGTTCTTCTGCCCACCCAGCATGCCCTGCGCCCACCATGCATAGACCATCGCCTGGTTGACCTTCGCGCCCGGTCGGTTGAATCCATAGAACGGCCCGGACGGAATGTCCTTGTACAGCTGCGAGCGGTTCTCCAGCTGCGCCTTGCGGATGCCGTCGAACACTTCGATCGGAACGCCACCCGGGTTGTCTGCGGTCTTCAGCATGAACGGCGGCACCGAACTGATCAGCACGGCCTTCTTCACCCGTCCCGTGCCATGGCGGCCGATGTACCGCGCCACTTCGCCGCCGCCGGTGGAGAAGCCCACCAGCGTGACGTCCTTCAGATCCAGCGTATTGATCACCGTGGCCAGATCATCGGCATAGTGATCCATGTCGTTGCCGTCCCAGGGCTGGCTGGAACGACCGTGGCCACGGCGGTCGTGTGCGACCACCCGGTAACCGTGGTCCGCCAGGAACATCATCTGCGATTCCCAGCTGTCCGAATCCAGTGGCCAGCCATGGCTGAAGGTCACCACCGGCCCGTTCTTCGGGCCCCAGTCCTTGTAGTACAGCTGCACGCCATCGGCGGTGGTGATGGTGCTGGCGGTGCGCGTGAC
>NZ_QAIJ01000144.1:0-1396 GCF_003060985.1 Stenotrophomonas sp. HMWF023 | reverse complement strand
GTGTTCGACGGCATCGACATCGACTGGGAATACCCGGTGGCCTGCGGTATTGCCTGCGGCACGCCCGAGGACAATGCCAACTTCACCGCGCTGATGGCCGAATTCCGCCGCCAGCTCGATGCGGTGCGTCCGGGCTTGTTGCTGACGGTGGCGGTCGGCGCCGGCATCGACAAGATCCGCGTCACCGATCCGGCCGCGTACCACCCGTACCTGGACTACATCAACGTGATGACCTACGACTTCCATGGCGCGTGGGATGCGAAGACCAATCACCAATCGGCCCTGTTCGATTCGCCGAGTGATCCGTCCACCGGCGACCAGAAGCTGTACAACAGCAACGACGCCATCGAGGCCTTCATCAGCCGCGGTGTCCCCGCCGCCAAGCTCAACCTGGGCATCGGTTATTACGGGCGTGGCTGGACCGGGGTGACCAACGCCAACAACGGCCTGTACCAGAGCGCCACCGGTGCGGCACCGGGCACCTATGAGGCCGGCATCGAAGACTGGAAGGTGCTGAAGAACCTGGCGTGGCAGGGCTATACCGACAATACCGCCGGGGCCACCTGGATCTACAACGGCAGCACGCTGTGGAGCTTCGATACCCCGGCCAACATCACCCGCAAGATGGGCTACGTGAAGACCCAGGGACTGGGCGGTGCGTTTGTCTGGGAGTTCAGCGGCGACGACGCGCAGGGCACGCTGACCAAGGCGGTCAGTGATGGGTTGAAATAAAGAAAAAAGCCGGGGGCGTGTCGCACCCCCGGCTTTCTGCATGATGCATCCGCCGGGCATGGCCCGGCGCTACCCGCCCATCCACGGTAGCGCCGGGCCATGCCCGGCGGCGTTTCAATCAGCGCTTGGCCGACAGCTTCTCCAACGCGGCACGCAGCTGCGCCGGCGGCAGGTAGCCGCCGAGCTGGGTGCCATCCGGTGCGAAGATGGCCGGCGTGCCGTTCACGCCCAGCTGCTGGCCCAGGGCGTACTGCATCGCCACCGGGTTGGTGCAGTTCTTCGCGGCCACCGTGCCACCGCGCTTGGCATTGGTCAGGGCCTGGCGACGATCGGCCGCGCACCAGACCGAGATCATGTCAGTGTAATCCTTGCTGCCCAGCCCCATGCGCGGGAAGGCCAGGTATTCAACCGTGATGCCGTTGCGGTTGAGCTCGGCGATGTCCTGGTGCAGCTTGCGGCAGTAGCCGCATTCAATATCGGTGAACACGCTGATGGTGTATTTCGCGTTCGGCGCGGCGAACACGATGCGGTCACCATGATTGGCCTTGGCCAGCAGATCGCGACGGTAGCCCAGCAGGCCTTCGCTGTTGGCCGGGCTCTTGGCGCGGGTGTCGTAGGGCTGCGACTGGAACAGGTAGCGGCCGTCGTCGGAGACGTACAGCAG
>NZ_QAIJ01000143.1:21198-39927 GCF_003060985.1 Stenotrophomonas sp. HMWF023 | reverse complement strand
ATCAATCAGGGCGCCGCGACGGAGCGCTCGAAAACCTTACTCCGCCAACATCGCCGTCAGCTTCTCGCGCGCCGGGCCGGCCAGCTTCGGGTTGTCCAGCGCAAAACGAATCGTCGCCTCGACCAGCCCCAGATGGGTACCGCAGTCGAAACGGGTGCCTTCGAAACGATAGGCATCAACCTCGTCGGTCTTCAGCAGTTCGGCGATCGCATCGGTCAGCTGGATCTCGCCACCGGCACCGGTCCGGGTCTGCTCAAGCAACTCGAAGATCTTCGGGCTCAGCACGTAGCGGCCCACCACTGCCAGATCGCTCGGCGCGTCCTCCGGCTTGGGCTTCTCCACGATCTGCGAGATACGCCCCTTGCGGCCATCGAACGCCTCGGTGGCGACGATGCCGTAACTGGCCGTCTTGTCGTGTGGCACATCTTCCACGGCGATGACGCTGGCGCCGCTGGCCTCGTTGAGGTCGGCCATCTGCTTCAGCGCACCAGCGCCGCGGTTCCAGATCAGATCATCCGGCAGCAGCACAGCGAACGGCTCGTCACCGATGACCGCCTTGGCGCACAGCACCGCGTGGCCCAGGCCCAGAGCCTCGGTCTGGGTAACGAAGATCGCGCGCACACCTTCCGGCAGCACATGGCGGATCAATTCGAGCTGTTCGTGCTTGCCCGCGCGCTCGAGCTTCTGCTCCAGCTCGTAGGCCTTGTCGAAATAGTCGGCGACAGCGTGCTTGTAACGGTTGGTGATGAACACCAGGGTGTCACAGCCCGCTTCGATCGCCTCATCCACGGCGTACTGGATCAGCGGCCGATCGATGATCGGCAGCATCTCCTTCGGCACCGTCTTGGTCGCCGGAAGAAAACGCGTGCCCAGACCTGCTACTGGAAATACCGCCTTGCGAATGCGCTTGCTCATTGGTGCCTGCTGGCCTCACGTGCCGGAAAGGGCACAACCTTAGCGGAAGAAATGTAAGCATCCTGTTCGATTGGCGAGAATTCCGGCATGGTCGCGAACAGGATTTCCTGGATCGTATCGATGTCGTACCTGGCAATCGCCTCGCGCAGCTTCGGCACGTTGCCCAGCACGATGTCACGCGAGAACGCACGTACGCCGGCTTCCAGGATCTTCGGGTGCGCGGTCGGCCGGTAGTCCTCGTCGGAATAGAACAGCGTCTCGTGCAGCTTCTCGCCCGGGCGCATGCCGGTGTAGATGATCGGGATGTCCTTGTAGGGCTGCTTGCCGGCCAGGCGGATCATCTGTTCGGCCAGCACCCGGATCGGCACGGGCTCGCCCATGTCCAGCGTATAGATCGCCCCGTGCGACGCCGACGCAGCCGCCTGCAGGATCAGCTGGCATGCCTCGGGAATGGTCATGAAATAGCGGCTGACCTCCGGATCGGTCACCGTGACCGGGCCGCCCTTGAGAATCTGCTCGCGGAACAACGGCACCACGCTGCCGGCCGACGCCAGCACGTTGCCGAAACGCACGGTCACGAAACGGGTGTGCGTGGACTTCTGGTCCAGGCTCTGGCAGATCATCTCCGCATAGCGCTTGCTGGCGCCCAGCGCATTGACCGGGTCCACCGCCTTGTCGGTCGAAATGAACACAAAGTGCTCGACGCGGGCTTCCAGGCAGGCGCGGGCCACGTTCTCGGTGGCCAGGATGTTGTTGCGCACGGCTTCGCGCAGCTGACGCTCCAGCACCGGCACATGCTTGTAGGCAGCCGCATGGAAGGCGGTGTCGACAGGGTGCAAAGACAGCGCATGGCGGATCACCGCGGGATCGCCACAGTCACCGAGCACGGCTTCGATTTCGACATCGGGGAAGCTGCGTCGCAGCTCGCCCTCGATGGTCAACAGCAGCAGTTCGCTGATCTCCAGCAGCACGATACGACCGGCACCATGGCGCGCACACTGGCGACACAGCTCGGACCCGATCGAGCCACCGGCACCGGTCACCATCACCGTGCGCCCGCCCAACCAGCCGCGGATGAGGTTCCAGTCCGGCATGATCGGCTTGCGCCCAAGCAGATCTTCGATCGCCACTTCCTTCAACTGGCCCGGCAGCGACTGACCCTGCAGGATGTCGCTGAGCTTGGGCACGGTGCGGAACGGAATGCCGGTGCTCTCGCAGATGGCCACCACGCGCTGCATGCCGACGGCATCCAGCGAGGGCATGGCAATCACCAGCAGCTTGGCCGCAGTCTCGCGGGCCACCGCCGGTGCATCGTCCAGCGTGCCCAGGATCGGCAGGCTCTGCAGCTTGGCGCCACGCAGGTGCGGTGCATCATCAAGCAGGCCGACCGGCTCGAAATTGCCGGATCGGCGCAGGTCGCGCACCAGGGTCTCAGCGGCTTGGCCGGCGCCGAGAATCAGCACGCGGCGCGCGGACGAATCGGACTGCAGCGACTGGTAGTCCTTCCACGCCCGGTACAACAGGCGCGGCGCGCCCAGCAGTGCCGACAGTGCGAACGGATAGATCACCAGCACCGACATCGGCACGCCGTTGAAGCGCTTCCAGGCCAACACCAGGACGATGGCGATCAGGCCGATGAAGCTGGCCTTGAAGATGTTCAGCAGGTCGCTGACGCTGGCGAAGCGCCACAGCCCGCGATAGAGGCCGATACGCCAGAACACCAGGCCCTGCAGGGCCAGCACCAGCGTGGTGTCCACGTTCCACAGCGGCAATGCAGGAGCGTCGGCAAGGATCGAGTAACGACCTGCATGCAGCAGCTGCCAGCACGCCCATACCATGAACAAGTCGTGGCAGACGATGGCCGTACGCGGCATCAGACCGAGGATTCTGTCCCGCCAGGGTGAAGACATAGATCGAGTAATTCCTTATCGGTGGCGCAATCCATTGCGCAGGAGGAGCCACAGCAGGGTCAACGCTGCAAACCACGCGACCGCTACGACAGCCTCCCACCTCGGCTGCAAATTGGTGCAGATATTGAACACTGTAATACTGAACAGGCCCAAAACAAAGTACATCCCTGTCACCTGGGCATGGCTGGCTCCTGCCTGGACCGCGCGCTGGTAGACGTGCTGGGTGTGGGGTTCCATCCAGCGTTGCCCGGAAAGCATGCGCGCCAACAGCGTGAAGCCCGCGTCCACAAGGAAGGCGGACAACGGCAGCAGCAGCAGTATCCAGTTGATGTCGGTGTGCACTGCAGCGACGGCCAGCACCACCGCTACGGCATAGCCCAGCGCGCCACTACCGACATCACCCATGAAGATCCGCGCCTGCGGAAAATTGAATGGCAGAAAACCCAGGCACGCCAGGCCAAGAACAACGGCCACCAGCGAATAGGGCCAGGGCAGCACGGTGGCGAAGCCCAGCGCAACGATGACCGCCTGACTGCTGGCAATCCCGTTGATCCCATCCATGAAGTTCCAGATGTTGATCAGTGATGCGGTGAAGAACAGCACCAGCAGGCTCAACAGCCAGCTGCCGCCGTGCATCTTGACCAGCCCCGCCAACAAGGCAGCGGCGAGGAAATGCACCAGCAACCGGCGCATGGCCGGTAGCGGCCGATGGTCATCCCACCAGCCAATGCCGGCCACCAGGGCCAGGCCAAGGCTGGCGACAGCCAGGCTGACTGCAGCGTCCGGCCAGACGCAGGCGGCCACGACCGCCGCAACCAGCAGACTGACCACGATGGCGATACCGCCACCACGCGGGGTGGCGACACTGTGGCTGCGGCGCTCGCCAGGCTGATCCAGCAACTGCCTGCGCAGGGCATACACGCGCGCCGCCCAGGTCAACGCCGCGCTGAGCAGGGCCAGGCCCAGCAGCGCAGCCATCACAAGCCACGGCATGGTTCAGAGCACCGCGTAATTCAACAGCGGCTTGACCGTGCCCCACTCCTTGCAGCTGGGGCATTGCCAGTGGTGGGTACGCGCGCCGAATCCGCAGCGGGTGCAGCGGTAGGCGGGATTGCGCACCAGCAACTGGTCGGTGATGTGCTTGAGATCGTGCAGGGTCGCGGTGGAATCTGCACCCTCGGCCAGGGTGAGGTCGATCAGCGCCGATTCGCCACGCACCGACGGGCGATCCTTGAGCTGGCGGCCAAGATAGGCGCGGGCGGGTGCGACACCCTCCTGCTCTTCCATCAGGCGGGTCAGCGCCAGCACCGGGGCGATGCCGCGGTAATGCTCGGTCATCTCGGACAGGAAGGCGCGCGCGCCGCCCAGGTCACCGACCTTGCGGTAGTTTTCCATCAGCGCCGGCAGCACTTCCGGCAGGTACTCCGGATCGTTGCGGGCAGCACGCTCGAAGGCACGCACGGCGGCCTCGGCGTTGCCTGCATCGGTTTCCAGGCGGCCCTCGATGATGCCGGCACGGACCGACATGGCATCGGCCTGGTAGGCGCGGGCGATGGCTGCCCTCGCCTCTTCCAGCTTGCCCGCGCCACGGAAGCGCTCGGCCAGCTCGCATTCGAACTGCCCGATCAGCTTGCCCATCGGCTCGCCGGTGACATCTTCGAAGCGGGTAGCGTTGTCGATCGCCTTTTCCCAGTCGCGCTCGGCCTGGTAGATGCCGATCAGGTGCTTGAGCGCCTGCGGTGCGCGCTGGTCCAGCTGCGCCAGTTCGGTGAACACCGTCTCGGCACGGTCCAGCAGACCAGACTTCATGTAGTCCTCGCCCAGTGCCAGCAGGGCCTGCACACGCTGCGCGTCGCTCAGGTCCTGGCGGTTGACCAGGCCCTGGTGCAGACGGATCGCGCGGTCCACTTCACCACGGCGGCGGAACAGATGGCCCAACGCGACCTGGGTCTCGAAGGTTTCCTTGTCCAGCTCGGCGATGTGCAGGAACAGCTCGATGGCCTTGTCCGGCTGCTCGTTGAGCAGGTAGTTCAGGCCACGGAAATAGGTGCTGGACAGGTGGCTGACCTGGTTGTCACCGTGGCGTTGACCGCCGCGGCGTCCGATCACCCAGCCGGCCAGCGCCGCCAACGGAAGACACAGGAAGAACCAGAACCACTCGGAAACGAATTCCATCTTCGATCAACGTCCATCAAAAGATTGGGAGGGGGCCACCGGCGCCGACGGTGCAACCGCCGACTTGTTGGCACGGCGCAGCTGGCTGTAGAGCGGAATGACCACGCTTACCAGCACCAGGCCAGCACCGACCACGACACCGATCAGCAGGGCGGCAATCAGCGCCACGCCGACGGACGTGTTCAATTGGGTAAACAGCAGGTTGATCGACATGGCCGTCATGTTGACCGCACCGATGATCAGACCAAGGATGAGAACCGCCAGCAGGACCAGCAGACGAAAAACTTTCATGCGACAGCTCCATTGGCAGGAGGCCGTAGCTTATCCGACTCGTGGTGGGATTCGCACGAAGTCGCGCGACGGATGGCTCAGGCCGGATCTGCGTCCAGCGGCAGCACACTGCTGACCCGCTCGCGCAATTCCTTGCCTGGCTTGAAATGAGGGACATGCTTGCCCGGCAGGGCAACCGATTCGCCGGTCTTCGGGTTACGACCCAGGCGCGGCGGACGGTAGTGCAGCGAAAAGCTGCCAAAGCCGCGGATCTCGATGCGATCGCCGGCCGACAGTGAGCCCCCCATCATTTCCAGCAATGACTTGACCGCCAGATCGACATCATCGGCCTTCAGGTGCGCCTGCCGGCGCGCAAGGATTTCGATCAGTTCGGATTTGGTCATTACCGGCTCACATCAGGGGCATCTCAGCCTGAAACGGCCCGGGCAGTGCCCGGGCCGTCCAGGAAACAACGATCAGCGTAAGGCCGATATTACTCGGACTTGTTACCGTTCAGCTGTGCACGCAGCAGCGCGCCCAGCTGGGTGGTGCCGCTGGAAGCCGAAGAGGACTGGTATTCCTCCAGCACTTCGCGCATTTCCGCGTCGTCCTTGGCCTTGATCGACAGCTGCAGGGTACGACCCTTGCGATCCATGCCCACGAACTTGGCTTCAACCTTGTCGCCGACCTTCAGGTGCTGGGTCGCGTCGTCGACACGCTCGTTGGCGATGTCGCGAGCTGCAACATAGCCTTCGATGCCGTCGGACAGCTCGATGATCGCGCCCTTGGCGTCGACTTCCTTCACCACGCCTTCGACCTTGGAGCCCTTCGGATTGGTCGCCATGTACTGGCCGAACGGATCCTGCTCCAGCTGCTTGACGCCCAGCGAAATGCGCTCGCGCTCCGGATCGACGGCCAGGACGACTGCGTCCAGGTTGTCGCCCTTCTTGAAGTTGCGAACGATGTCTTCGCCAGTGGTCGCCCAGCTGATGTCGGACAGGTGAACCAGGCCGTCGATGCCGCCGTCCAGGCCGATGAAGATGCCGAAGTCGGTGATCGACTTGATCTGGCCCGACACCTTGTCACCCTTCTTGTGGGTAGCAGCGAAGGTTTCCCACGGATTGGCGGCAACCTGCTTCATGCCCAGCGAGATGCGGCGACGCTCCTCGTCGACGTCCAGGACCATGACTTCAACTTCGTCACCGACCTGCACAACCTTGGACGGATTGACGTTCTTGTTGGTCCAATCCATCTCGGAAACGTGCACCAGACCTTCGACGCCCGGCTCGATTTCGACGAATGCGCCGTAATCGGTGACGTTGGAGACCTTGCCGAACACGCGGCTGTTGGCCGGGTAACGACGGGCGATGTTATCCCACGGATCTTCGCCCAGCTGCTTCAGGCCCAGCGAAACGCGGTTGCGCTCGCGGTCGAACTTCAGCACGCGCACGTCCAGTTCGTCGCCGACGTTCACGACTTCGGACGGATGGCGCACGCGCTTCCATGCCATGTCGGTGATGTGCAGCAGGCCGTCGATACCGCCCAGGTCCACGAATGCGCCGTAATCGGTCAGGTTCTTGACGACACCCTTCAGGATCGCGCCTTCCTGCAGCTTGTCCATCAGCTGCTCGCGCTCTTCCGAGTGCTCGCTTTCGACGACAGCGCGGCGCGAGACCACGACGTTGTTGCGCTTGCGGTCAAGCTTGATGAGCTTGAATTCCAGCTCCTTGCCTTCCAAGTAGGCCGGATCGCGCACGGGGCGCACATCGACCAGGGAACCCGGCAGGAAGGCGCGGACATCCTTGATGTCCACGGTGAAACCACCCTTGACCTTGCCGCTGATGCGGCCGGTGATGGTTTCGTTCTTTTCCAACGCTTCTTCCAGCTCGTCCCACACCATCGCGCGCTTGGCCTTCTCGCGCGACAGGACGGTTTCACCGAAGCCGTTCTCGATCGAGTCGAGGGCGACCTTGACGATGTCGCCTTCGGCAACATCGATTTCGCCAGCGTCGTTACGGAACTGTTCGATCGGCACGATGCCTTCCGACTTCAGCCCGGCGTTGATCACCACGACGTCGCCGCGGACTTCAACAACGGTACCGCTGACGATGGCGCCCGGCTTCAGCTTGGCCAGGTTGGCCTGGCTGGCTTCAAACAGTTCGGCAAATGATTCGGTCATTAGATTTACTCTGTTGGACACATGGGTCGGCTGGCTTCCCTTCAGGGAATGGCTGCCGCCCGCCTGTTGGTCGACCCCGGAAATGCAGGTCGTGTGTGGAAGTAGGAAAACCGCCACGCATCATTGCGCGACGGAGCTTTTACAGCACTGCAAATGCGCGACCACCGCCGATGCTGCTGGCAGAACTCCCGCGCGAACGGATCAGGCAGCCGGAACCGGAAGCAGATCCATCACTCTGGCAACGACATCTTCGATGCCGATGCCTGTGGTGTCGATGAGGACAGCATCGTCTGCCGGCTTCAGGGGCGCCACGGTACGCTGAGCATCACGGGCGTCGCGGGCCATGATCTCGCGCAGGAGGTCTTCAAAGTTAACAGAAACCCCCTTGTCTTTCAACTGCTTATGCCGGCGCTCGGCGCGCTCCTCGGCACTGGCGGTCAGGAAGACCTTGTAGGGGGCGTCCAGGAAGATGACGGTGCCCATGTCGCGGCCGTCGGCGACCAGCCCCGGCCCCACCCTGAATGCGCGCTGGCGCTCCTTCAGGGCGGCCCGGACCTCGGGAATGGCGGCGATCGCCGACGCCAGCGCCCCGGTGGTCTCCAGCCGCAGCTCGTCGGTGGCGTCGGTGCCATTGACCAGGACGCGCATGGCATCGCCCTGCTCGACGAACTGGACGTGGGTATCAAAGGTGCAACGCACCAGCGCGGAGGCATCGGAGGTGTCGATGTCGGCCCAGCTGGCCGCCACGCCGACGGCGCGGTACAGAGCGCCCGAATCCAGGTAGTGCCAGCCCAACCGGCGCGCCACGATGCGGCTGATGGTACCCTTGCCGGCCCCTGATGGGCCGTCGATGGTCAGGACGGGAACGAGTGGATTCATGGGGGTCCTTGCGCGTGTGAAGGGGCCATTCTAGCCCCTGCCAGACACCCCGCAACGGGCCATTTGTGCAACCACTTGAAACCATGGGGAAAAGCCCGGTAGAATGGCGGGCTTGAACGAGCGTCCACTGCCGATTGTCTTTCGCATATCGCGGCCACGCTCCACCCGAACAACTACTGTTTACGCCGAGGTATGCCATGAAAGTTCTGTCCTCCCTGAAGTCGGCGAAGGCCCGTCACCGTGACTGCAAGGTCGTGCGTCGTCGTGGCAAGATCTTCGTCATCTGCAAGTCGAACCCGCGTTTCAAGGCGCGTCAGCGCTAAGCCCAACGGTCCTTGTGACCGCGGCTGGCCCCACGCGGGGCCGACCCGATGCAAAAAGCCGCCTTCGGGCGGTTTTTTGTTTATGCGGTTTTTTCCTGCCGTTTTTGCTGTAATCGCTGTTCTTGACCACTGGGGAGTAGATCGAGATGACGCGTTACCTGTGCACCCTGGCCGTACTGGCCACCCTGGCTGCCGCCACCCCGGCGATGGCCGATACCCTGCTTGTCGACCGCGCCCGCGAAAAGCCGGCCGGCGCCCTGCCCGTCCGCGGCCAGAGCATGCAGCAGGTGCAGTCGCAGTTCGGCGCGCCGGCAGAGCAGCTGCAGCCGCGCGGCGGACAGAAACTGCAATGGCCGACCATCCACCGCTGGGTGTACCCGCAGTTCACCGTCTACTTCGAGAAGCAGAAGGTGATCGACGTGGTGGCAAACCAGGCGGATCCGAACGAAATCGGCCCCAAGCCGCCGATCCGTTGACCCCCATGCCCGCCACCGGCGGGCGCGTGTAGCGAGACCATGAACCAGACCCTTCGTTTTCCTGCCGAATGGGAAGCCCAGAGCGGCGTCCTGATTGCCTGGCCCACCGCCGACACCGACTGGGCCGACCGCCTGGGCCAGGTGGAAGAGACCTACATCGCCCTGGTTGCGGCGATCACCCGCTTCCAGCCGGTGCTGATCTGCGTGGCCGACGATGACGTGGAGACCTACGCCGAAATGCGGCTGCGCTCCAACCGCATCGACATGGACAAGGTCCACTTCACCACCGCCGCGTACGACGATACCTGGCTGCGTGATTCGGGCCCGATCACCCTGCGCCGCGCCGACGGCAGCTTCCAGCTGCTGGACTTCCGCTTCACCGGCTGGGGCGGCAAGTTCGATGCCACCCTCGATGACCAGCTGGTCGGCGTGCTCGACCAGGCCGGCGTGTTCAACGATGCGGCGGTACGCAGCATTCCGTTCGCACTGGAAGGCGGCGGCATCGAGACCGATGGCGAAGGCACCCTGCTGACCACCTGGAAGTGCCTGCACGAGCGCCATCCCGACCGTGACCGCGACAGCCTGAGCGCCGACCTGGCGAGCTGGCTGCAGCAGGAGCGCGTGCTGTGGCTGGATCACGGCTACCTGGAAGGCGACGACACCGACGCCCATATCGACACCCTCGCCCGCTTCGCCTCGGCCGACAGCATCGTCTACCAGGCCTGCGACGACGCCAGCGATTCGCACTACGCCGAACTGCAGGCGATGGGTGCCGAGCTGGCCGCACTGCGCACGCGTGACGGCCAGCCGTACCGGCTGTTCCCGTTGCCATGGGCAAAGCCGGTGATCGATGAAGGCCGCCGCCTGGCTGCGTCGTATGCCAATTACCTCATCGTCAACGGCGCGGTGCTGATGCCGGCCTATGGCGACGCGGCCGACGACCTGGCCCGTGATGTGCTGGCACAGGCCCACCCGGACCGCGAGATCGTGCAGGTGCCCTGCCGCTCGCTGATCTGGCAGAACGGCAGCCTGCACTGCATCACCATGCAGCTGCCCGCCGGGTTGTTGAAGGCGTAAGCCACGCGGTAGCGCCGGGCCATGCCCGGCGAGCGCGGCGGCATCTGGAAAATCCGCCGGGCATGGCCCGGCGCTACCGGTTGCGTGCACCATTCAGCAGCCAACACGCTGTCGTGGCGCATCCGCGTTAACATGCGGGTTTTCCCCCGCAGGATCGCCCCGCATGAACTCGCGCAGCCCCCTTACCGTCGCCCTGATCCAGGAGCGCAACCACGGTGATGCCGCCGCCAACCTGGCGGTGATCGAAGCGCGTGTTGCCGATGCCGCGGCACAGGGCGCGAAGCTGGTGCTGCTGCAGGAACTGCACAACGGTCCCTACTTCTGCCAGCACGAATCGGTCGATGAATTCGACCTGGCCGAGCCGATTCCGGGCCCAAGCACCGAGCGCCTGGGCGCGCTGGCCAAGAAGCATGGCGTGGTGCTGGTCGGCTCGCTGTTCGAGCGCCGCGCTGCCGGCCTGTACCACAACACCGCCGTGGTCTTCGAGAAGGACGGCACGTTGCTGGGCAAGTACCGCAAGATGCACATTCCGGACGACCCGGGTTTCTACGAGAAGTTCTACTTCACCCCGGGCGACATCGGCTTCAAGCCGATCGACACCTCGGTCGGCCGCCTCGGCGTGCTGGTGTGCTGGGACCAGTGGTACCCGGAAGCAGCGCGCCTGATGGCGCTGGCCGGTGCTGAACTGCTGCTCTACCCCACCGCGATCGGCTGGGACCCGGATGACGTGCAGGACGAGAAGACCCGTCAGCGCGACGCCTGGGTGCTGAGCCACCGTGGCCATGCCGTGGCCAACGGCGTGCCGGTGCTCAGCTGCAACCGCGTCGGCCATGAGGCTTCGCCGCTGGGCGCCTCGGGCATCCAGTTCTGGGGCAACAGCCACGTGCTGGGCCCGCAGGGCGAGTTCCTGGCCGAAGCCGGCACCGAAGCGACCATCCTGATGTGCGAGGTCGACCTGCAGCGCAGCGAACACGTGCGCCGCATCTGGCCGTTCCTGCGTGATCGTCGCATCGACGCCTACGGCGACCTGCTCAAGCGCTACATCGACTGACCCGGAGCCCGCGCATGGCCGTACTCATCCGTGATGCCGGCCCTGCCGACATCGCTGCGATCACCGCGATCTACGCGGTGGAAGTGACCGACTTCGTCAATACCTACGAGTACGAGATCCCTGACCAGGCCGAGATGCTGCGCCGCATGCGCGACATCATCGACCGCGGCTTCCCCTACCTGGTGGCCGAGGTCGACGGCCAGGTTGCCGGCTATGCGTATGCCAACACCTACCGTACGCGCATCGCCTACCAGTGGACCGTTGAGAACTCGGTCTATGTCGATGCACGCTTCCAGGGCCGTGGCGTCGGTACCGGCCTGCTGCAGGCACTGATCGATGCCTGCACCGCGCGCGGCCATCGACAGATGGTGGCGGTGATCGGCGAGCCGACCAACACTGCCTCCATCAAGCTGCACGAACGCTTCGGGTTCCAGCTGGTGGGCGTGTTCCGTGGCCTCGGCCGCAAGCACGGCCGCTGGCTGGACACCGTACAGATGCAGCGCGCGCTCGGCGATGGCGCCGATTCCGCTCCTTCCAATGAATGATTCCATGACCGAAATCCTTCCCGAAACCGGCGACGATCTGTTCGCCGGCCAGCCCGTGCGCGTCGTCGAACGCGACGGCGTGCGCTACACCCTGCTGGGCACCGCCCACGTCTCCCATGCCAGCGTCGAGGCAGTGGAAAAAGCCATCGACAGCGGACGCTTCGATGCAGTGGCGGTCGAGCTGGACCCGCAGCGCCTGCAGGCGCTGAGCGACCCGGACACGCTGGCCAAACTGGACCTGGTGGAAGTGATCCGCAAGGGTCGCGTGGCCCTGTTCGCGGCCAACCTCGCGTTGTCGGCCTACCAGCGCCGACTGGCCGAACAGCTCGGCATCGAGCCGGGCGCCGAACTGAAGCGTGCCGTGGACCTGGCGCGCGAGCGCAACCTGCCGGTGTACCTGATCGACCGCGAAGTCGGCCTGACGTTCCGCCGCGCTTCGCAGCGACTGGGCTTCTTCGGCAAGCTGAAGCTGGTGGCCGGGCTCGGCGCCGGCCTGTTCTCGTCCGAGGATGTCGGCGAAGACGAGATCGAGAAGCTGAAGCAGGGCGACATGCTGGAATCGAGCTTCGGCGAGTTCGCCAGCGAGAACCCGGCCCTGTACGAAACGATCATCGGGGAGCGCGACCGCTACATGGCGACGCGTCTGCGCGAAGCGCATGATCCGCAGCAGCGCGAAGTGCTGGCGGTGGTCGGTGCCGGTCACCTGGCCGGCCTGGCGCGTTACCTGGAAACCGATACCGAGGCGCCCGCGCCGTTGCGCGAGCAGCTGGAAGCAGTGCCGAAGAAGCGCAACATCCCGTGGTTCACCCTGGCGATCCTCGCCATCGTGGCCACCGGCATCGGTGTCGGCTTCTATCGTGGTGGATTGGGCGTGGGCACCGAACTGCTGGCGACCTGGGCGATGTATACCGGCGGCCTGGCTGGCCTGGGCTGCCTGGTCGCCGGCAGCCATCCGCTGAGCATCCTCACCGCGATCGTGGTGGCGCCGTTCAAGCCGTTCCGCCTGAGCATCCCCACCGGTGCGTTCGCGGCCCTGGTGGAAGCGCGCCTGCGCAAGCCGACCTACGAGGATTTCCTCAAGCTGCGTGATGATGCGCAGTCGTTGAAGGGCTGGTACCGCAACCGCGTCACCCGCGTGGTGCTGACCTTCATGCTGACCAACCTGGGCAGCATGCTGGGCCTGTGGCTGACTGCCGGCAAGGTGTGGAGCAAGGTGGCGAGCTGATTGCGCTGCCCCGCCGGGCATGGCCCGGCGCTACCGGTAGCTCCCAACCTTGGTTGGCACGGCATTTACACGATACGGCGATGAAAAAAAGGGGGAGACCGCCCCACTACGACCGGTCTCCCCCCACCACAAACACGTTGTGTCGTGCATTACAGCCGGGCAGCGCCCGGCTCTACCCTCTCCAGCCCGCGGGCGCGCTGGATCAGGCACACCACCGCATTGCGCAGGTCATCGAGCACCGCGTAGATCGTCGGCAGGAACAGCAGGCTGACCACGGTCGAGAACGCCAGGCCACCGGCAATCGCACGCGCCATCGGCGAGTACTCCGGCCCGTTGCCGAACATCTGCGTATCGGTCAGCGAGATCGGCACCATCGCCAGGATCGCCGTACCCATGGTCATCATGATCGGGCGCAGACGCTCGCGTGAGCCCTCCACCAGCGCCTGGGTACGCCCCATCCCGCCCCGGCGCAGATTGTTGATGTGCTCGATCATCACGATGCCGTTGTTCACCACCACGCCCATCAGCACCAGGATGCCGATGAAGGACATGATTCCGAACGAGGTGCCGGTGATCCAGAACAGCCAGAACACGCCGAAGATCGAGAACAGCACGCCGCTCATGATCGCCGCCGGGAACAGCAGCGATTCGAACACCGCAGCCATCACCACGTAGATCATCACCAGCGCGATCAGCAGGTTGAACACCATCTGCTGCATCGCCTCGTTGTCATCGCCGTAGTCGCCACCGTCGAAGGTGAAGCCGTAGCCGGCCGGGAAGTTCATCGGCTTGAGCACGGCTTCCATGGCCTTGCGGCCGTCCGGCGCAGTGATGTTCTCGGCCAGGTTGGCCTTGATGGTCAGCGTGGTCTGGCGGTTGGTGCGGCCGATCTGGGTCGCCGATGAACCAACATCGACACTGACCAGGCTCAGCAGCGGCACGCTGCGGCCATCGCCGGTGCGTACGCTGAAGCCCGCCAGGTCTTCGGGGCTGCTCTGTTCGGCACCGGCAAAGCGCACCCACACGGGTACTTCGTTGTCGCCACGACGGAACTCGCGCATCGGCGCACCGCGCAGCGCCAGGCCGACGAAGCTGGCCACCTGCTCGGCATTGAATCCGAAGGCCGCCGCGCGCTCGCGGTCGACGTGCACTTTCAGCTCGCCGCCCTTCTCGCCATTGTCGATGCGCACATCGCGCAGCTCGGTGCGCTGTGCCAGCAGCGGCAGCACTTCCTGGCCGATCTCCTGCAGCATCGCGCTGGAGTCGCCGACCAGCTGTACCTGCACGCCCTGGTTGCCGCCACCTCCGCCGCCATCACCGCCCTGGTTGCCAACGAAGTAGTCGGTGCGCGCAGACTTCGGCAGGCCCTTGCGCAGCTCTTCCTGCAGCGCCTTGATGTCCTTGGCGTACTTCTCGTCCAGGGTGACCACGGTCGAACTGCCTTCCTGCTCGCTGTACCAGGAGTAGACCTGCTGCACGTGCAGGCGCTCGCGGTTCTCCTCGACCCAGGCTTCGACGCGCGCCACTTCCTCGGACATCTGCCGGTAGGTGTAGGCGCCCTTCCACATGTAGCCGATGAAGATGTCCTTGCCGCCATCACCACCGAACATGTCGATCTTGGTCAGCTTCATCGGTACCAGGCTGACCAGCACCACCAGCAGGATGCCCAGCAGGCTCCAGCCACGATGGCGCAGCGACCAGTCCAGCAGCCGCGCGTACTGGCGCTGCAGGCGCGCGATCACGCCGGTCTGCGAATGCACCAGCTTCGGTGTGGCCATGCGTGCGGACAGCATCGGGATCAGGCTGACCGCCACCAGCCACGAGGCCAGCAGCGAGACCGAGATGGTGATCGCGATCTGCGCCATGAAGATGCTGATGTTGTTGGTTTCGCCGAACAGGTTGGGCACGAACACGATGCAGTGGCACAAGGTGCCGGCGCTGAGCGCGATGGCAACGTTGCGGGTGCCGATGATCGAGGCCAGGCGTGGCTGGTCCGGCAGCCGCTCACGTTCCTGATAGATGCTCTCGACCACCACCACGGCGTTGTCGACCAGCATGCCCACGGCCAGCAGCAGGCCCATCATGGTCAGGATGTTGAGCGTGACGCCGGCAAAATACATGAAGCCGAGGGTGATGGTGAAGCAGATCGGAATGGCCAGGGTCACCATCAGCGTGGACGGCCAGTGGCGCAGGAAGAAGAACAGCACCGTCACCGACAGGATCAGGCCGACGCCGCCCGCCTCGGCCAGCTCCAGCAGGGACGAGGTCACCGCCTTGCCCTGGTTGTCGATCACCTTGATCTGCACATCGCGCATCGAGTCCTGCGCGCGGATCGCTTCAACTTCGGCAAGCGCGCCGCTTGAGACGTCCACCAGGTTGGCGCTGCGTTCCTTGTAGATGTCCAGGCCGACGGCAGGATTGCCATCCAGGCGGCGGCCATAGCTCATACGTGCCGGCTTCAGCCGCACATCGGCAATGTCACCCAGGCGCAGGCCCTTGGCATTGATGACCAGATCACGCATTTCCTGCAGGTCGGTGATCTCACCCACCGGCTGCACGCGCACGCGCTGGCCGTTGTCGTCGATCTGCCCGGCCGAGATCGAGAAGTTCAGCGTTCGCAGGCGATCACTCAGCTCGTTGATGCTCAGGCCGTGTGCGTTCAGGCGGTTCGGATCGATCGCGATCTCCACCTCGTTCGGCGGCGCGCCGGTGATCTCGACCCGGGCCACGCCCGGAATCCGCTCGATACGCCGCTTGAACTCGCGGTCGAGCATGTCATAGGCAGTGGTCAGGTCGGTGGTACTGGCCAGGCGCACCTTCAGCACTGGCTGGTCGCTGCTGGACCACTTGAACACGTTGTAGCGCTGCACGTCGTCGGGCAGATCGCTGCGGATCGCATCGATGCGTTCGCGTGCGTCGGAAGCGGCGATGGCGATGTCTCGGTCCCAGTCGCTGAACTCGATGAAGATCGACGCGGCTTCCGACGTCGCCGAGGAGCGCATGCGCTTGATCCCGGTCATCGTCGCCAGCGACTCCTCCACCGGTCGGATGATGGTCCGCTCAACTTCTTCCGGCGTGGACCCGGTATACGGAATCTGCACGAACAAGAACGGTGCGGAGATGTCCGGCAGCGCTTCCAGTGGCAGCCGGAACGAGGCAATCAGTCCGACCACCACCAGCGACACGAAACACATGATGGTGGTGACCGGCCGACGGATGGAGAACTCGGCAATGCTCATGCCGGTTCCTCCCCGCCCGCACTGCTGCCCTGCGCGGCGTGCAGGCCTTCACCGGCATGCTTGCGGCCACGTTCGCGGTAATAGGCATCACCGCGGCGGTCCATCAGGTCGTACACCACCGGGATCACCAGCAGGGTCAGCAGGGTCGACACCAGCAGGCCACCGATCACGGTGATCGCCATCGGTGCGCGCACCTCGGCGCCCTCGCCCATCGCCACCGCCAGCGGCAGGAAGCCGAACAGCGTGCACAGGGTGGTCATGATGATCGGTCGCAGGCGCGAGCGCGCGCCTTCCACCAGCGCCTCGTGCTTGGCAACGCCGGCCTCGCGCAGCTGGTTGACCTTGTCGATCAGGATGATCGCGTTCTTGGTGACCAGACCGACCAGCAGGATCAGGCCGATGAACACCACCACCGAGATCGGCTTGCCGGTCAGCATCAGCGCCAGGATCGCGCCGACCAGCGCCAGCGGGATGGTGAACAGGATCACGAACGGATGCAGCAGCGATTCGAACTGCGAGGCCATCACCAGGTAGACCAGGAAGATCGCCAGGCCGAAGGCGAAGATCAGCGACTTCGCCGCCTGTGCCAGCTCCTCGCCCTGGCCGCCGATGTGCAGGCCCACGCCAGCGCCCAGCGGCTGTTCGGACACCATCTGCTGTACTTCGCGCATGGCCGCGCCAAGGTCGATGTCGCGCAGGTTGGCCGAGACCACGGCAACCCGAGTCTGGTCAGCGCGATGGATCTCGCTCGGGCCGGTGGTGGCGACCACATCAGCCACTGCGTCCAGGGTGACCGGACGGGTGCTGCCCGGATTGACGATCAACCGGCGGATGCTCTCCACGCTGGCACGGTCGGTTTCCTGTGCGCGCACCAGCACGTCGATCTTGCGGTCACGGAAGCTGTAGCGGGTGGCCACATCGCCGCGCACCTTCTTCACCACCACGTCGGCGATCTGCCGCGTGGTCAGGCCCAGTGCACCGGCACGCTCCTGGTCGAAGCGGATCTGGATTTCCGGGAAGCCCTCTTCCACAGTGGATTTGACGTCGGCGTAGTGCGCGTTGCCACGCAGCAGCGCCGCCAGGCGCTGGCCCGCCACTTCCAGTGTGGCCATATCCTGTCCGCGCAGTTCGATCTCCAGCGGCGTGGAGAAGCTGAACAATGCCGGCCGCGCGAAGTCCACCTGCGCACCCGGGTGTTGGCCCATGGTGTCACGCAGACGCTCGGTGATCTCCGCTTCGGTCTGCGGGTTGCCGCCGCCTTCCATCACGATGGTCAGCTTGCCGATGTTCTCGCCACTCTCGGTCGGGCTGGCATCCAGGCGGGTGCCACTGCCGCTGACGCCATACAGCGATGCCACGCCTTCACCCTTGCCGTGTGCCAACTGAAGCTCGCGCACCAGCGCATCGGTCTGCTTCAGCGGCGTGCCCGCCGGCAGCTTGACCGTCATTTCGAAACGGTCCTGCGCCAACTGCGGGATCAGGTCGGCGCCGAGCATCGGCACCAGCGCCATCGTGCCGACGAACGCCAGTGCGGCCAAGCCCAGTACCTTGCCGGGGTGGGCCAACGCACCCGGCAGCAGCCGCAGGTAGCCACGCTCGGCACCGGCGTACGGCTTCATGGCGATGTCGCTGGCCTTGCGCATCACCGGGCCGACCACTGCAGCCACGCCGCGACAGATGCGCACCACCAACCACGCCAGCGCGTAGAAACTCCAGCGCATCGTTGCCATCACACCACGACGGCCGAGTGCGACCGGCTTCTGCCAGCGGCTCTGCGGCTGCCACGGCTCGGCCGCGGCTTCTTCCGGGAATGCCAGTGGCGGCCGGCCCTTCAGCGAGCTCAGCATCGGAATCAGGGTCATCGACACCAGCAGCGAGATCGCGATGGCGATCGCCACGGTCAGCGCCTGGTCGCGGAACAGCTGGCCGGCGATGCCGTCGACGAACACCAGCGGCAGGAACACCGCGATGGTGGT
This sequence comes from Stenotrophomonas sp. HMWF023, assembly GCF_003060985.1. Taxonomy (NCBI): domain Bacteria; kingdom Pseudomonadati; phylum Pseudomonadota; class Gammaproteobacteria; order Lysobacterales; family Lysobacteraceae; genus Stenotrophomonas; species Stenotrophomonas sp. HMWF023. The sequence goes on along the minus strand of NZ_QAIJ01000143.1, from coordinate 21,687 downwards.
CAGGGTGGAAGCAACCACTGCCATGCTCACTTCGCGGGTGCCAGCGATCGCAGCCTGCAGGATGCCCAGGCCGCGTTCGCGCGCCTTGGCGATGCTCTCCAGCACCACGATGGAATCGTCCACCACCAGGCCCGTAGCCAGTGCCAGGCCGCCCAGGGACATCACGTTCAAGCTCAGGCCGAGCTGGCCCATGAAGAAGAACGTGGCGATGATCGAGACCGGCAACGACAGGCTGATCACGAACGTGCTCCAGCCGTCGCGCAGGAACAGGAAGATGATCAGGATCGCCAGCAGGCCGCCGATCACCGCGTCCTTCTTGACGTCGGCGATGGCGTGCTCGATGAAGCGTGACTGGTCTTCGATGGTGGTCAGTTCGGCATCGGCCGGGAACGTTGCCTTGATCTGCTCCAGACGCTTGCGCAGCGCTTCGGCGGTGGCAACGGTATTGGCATCGCCTTCCTTGTAGATCGCCAGTTCGACCGATTCCTT
>NZ_QAIJ01000143.1:17257-21184 GCF_003060985.1 Stenotrophomonas sp. HMWF023 | reverse complement strand
CGCTGGAGCCGCCGCTCGACGACGCGCTCTGGGCGGCCGACGCAGCAGCGACCGCCGCAGCCGAACCCGTCGACGCCGCAATGTTGAACATCTGCTGCAGTGCCGAGTCGGCCGCACTGCCGTTGGATGCCTGGGTGGTGACCAGCAGGTTGCGGATCTCTTCCAGATCGGCGAACTGGTTGACGGTACGCACCAGGAAGCGCTGCGAGCCCTCCTCCAGGCGGCCGCCGGAAATGTTGATGTTCTCTTCCTTCAACCGCTTGATGACGGTGTCGATCGGCAGGTTGAGCTGGGCCAGTTTCTGCTGGTCGATGTCCACCTGGATCTCGTCTTCCAGACCACCGCCGACCTTGACCGCCGCCACGCCGGTGACCGGCTCCAGCTTCTTCTTCAGGTCTTCATCGGCATAGCGACGCAGGCCGTTCAGTTCACGGATCGCTTCTTCGTCGGTCGCAGGCGCGGCCTTGGTCGACAGCACCAGGCGCATGATCGGCTCGGTGGAGGGATTGAAGCGCAGCAGCACCGGAGCCTTGGCTTCCAGTGGCAGGTTCAGCGCTTCCATCTTGTCGCGTACTTCCAGACTGGCCTGGTCCATGTTGGTGCCCCAGGCGAACTCGAGCACCACATCACTCTGGCCGGTGCGCGACACCGACTTCAGCTTGCGCAGGTTCTTGACCACGCCCACGGCCTCTTCGACCGGCTGAGTGATCAGGGTTTCCATTTCAGTCGGCGCCGCACCGGTGTACTCGGTGCGCACGGTCAGCGTCGGATAGCTCAGGTCCGGCAGCAGATTGACCTTGAGGTTGCCCAGTGCGATCAGGCCGAACAGCAGCAGGGTGACCGTGCACATGGCGATGGTGACGCGACGGCGGGTGGCGAACTCCACCAGGCCGCCACGCATGCCTGCGGCGGCGCCGTCGCTCCCTGGCGAGGCACCGGGGTCGTGGCCGGGCGCGGTCATTGCGTGCTCCCGGCCTTCTCTGCCGGCTTGGCCGAGGTAGCCACCGTCTTCGCCTTGGCCTTCGGATCGGCGATCACCTGCACTGCCGTGCCATCGCGCAGGGCGACCTTGCCGGCGGTGACGATCTGGTCGCCAGCGGCCAGGCCCTCGCGGATCTCCACCCACGGCCCTTCGGCGTAGCCAAGCTTGACCGGCACCCGCGCGACCTTGCCCTCGCGCACCCGGAACACCGCCGGCTCACCATCGTCCAGCAGTGCCAGGCGCGGCACCACCAACGCGTCGGCACGCTGGTCGTAGTCGATGCGGATGCGGCCGAACATGCCCGGCTGCAGCGACTGCGCGGCGCCATCGAAAGCACTGACCACACGGAAGGTGCCGCTGCCCGAATCCACTACCGGCGCGATGCGGTCCACGATGCCGGTGAAGGTCTGGCCCGGCAGCGCATCGGCCGACAACGTGACCGGCTGGCCTGCGCGCAACGTCGCCAGCTCGCGCTCGGGCACGTTGAGGGTGGCTTCCAGCCGCGAGTTGTCGACGATGCGGAAGATCGGTGTGTTGATCTGCACGAAGTTGCCGGTCTTGATCGACCGCGAGGCGATCACACCGGAAATCGGTGCGACCACGGTGGTGTACGACAGTTCCAGCGTGGCCAGGCGGTACTGGGCGCGGATGTTTTCCAGGTCGTAGCGCAGCTGGTCGACGCTGGCCGCACTGACCAGCTGCTGGCTGACCAGCTTCTGTGCACGCTGATAGTCGTTTTCCAGCTTGCGCATCTGCGCTTCGCTCTGCGCTACGGACAAGCGCGCGCGGTCCGGATCCAGCCGCACCAGAGGCTGCCCGGCGCTGACCCGCTGCCCTTCCTCGACCAGCACCGCCAGCGCGACGCCCGAGGTCTTGGCCACCACCTGCGATTCGGCGCGCGGCTCCAGTGCTGCGGTTCCGGTGTAGCTGGCGGCCACCGCGCGATGGCTGGCCACGGCCACTTCCACCGGCACCGCGTCGACCTTCTTCTCGTCCTTGGTCTCGGCCGCCTTGGCCTCGTTGTTGGGCCCAGCGGCGCAACCGCTCAGCAGCAGGGAGGTGGAGAGCAGCAGCGCGGCAGCGCAGAGTCCGCTGCGGGGGCCGGGCAGGAAGGTTTGGTGCGACATCGTCAGATCCCTGGAGGATGCGTGGGCAGGTGTGGTAGCAAAGTAATGCACCACTTCACGGCAACACCATATCCCAAAGGTCATGGTGCCTTCACGCCGCCGGTCGGGCCGACCCCATTTCAGCTAGATGAAACCTGAGGCTATACTCGGGTCGTTCCGTACCCCACGCCGGAACGACCAGACCCGAATCCCCGGAAAAGACACCATGCGCCCGCAGCCGCTCGCCGCTTGTCTCGCTCTGGCCGTCCTCCTGCCCCTCGGGGCCGCCGCACAGCCCGCTCCTGCTTCTGCTCCTGCAGCACCCGCCCCGGCACCGGCTACGGCCCCTGTGCCGGCGGCCGCCACGCCCACCGGCAGTTTCGACAATGGCCGTGTGCTGGCCTATACCTGCCAGGGTTGCCACGGCATCACCGGTTACAAGAATGCGTACCCCAGTTACCGGGTACCGAAGATCGGTGGCCAGACCCAGCAGTACCTGACCCAGGCCCTGACCGAGTACCGCCAGGGCAAGCGCCGGCATCCCACGATGCAGGCACAGTCGATGAGTTTCAGCGAACAGGAGATCGCCGATCTCGCTGTTTACCTGTCCACCGTCAAGTAAGGCCCGCCCATGTCGAAAGCCGCGCATCCACTGCGTCATGCCATCGCCCTGTCCGTCGCCCTGCTGCTGGCGGCCTGCTCGCAGTCACAGGTGGAGAACAGCGAGAAATCCGCCGGCGATCCCGGCCATGCCAGCGGCGAGCACGGATCGTCTTCATCCGCTGGCCTGCCTGCCGGGCGTGAAGCCGCCGGTGAGGCCCGCGCCAAGGTCAAGAGCAAGGCCACCAGCCAGAGCTGCATTGATTGCCACGGTGCCGACGGCAATGCGCCGATCGATGCAACCTACCCGAAGTTGGGCGGGCAATATGGCGATTACCTGGCGCATGCGCTGCAGGCCTACCGTGCTGGTGACCGCCAGCATGCGCTGATGACACCGCAGGCGAAGGACCTGAGCGATCAGGACATCGCCGATCTGGCGGCGTACTTCGGCAGCCGCACGAGCCAGCTGCGGGATCTGCACGGGGTCAAATAGGATCAGGGCGCGGTGGCGCCCCTGCATCTACGGTAGCGCCGGGCCATGCCCGGCGGAATGCCAGAATCGCCGCGTGGGTGCGGGTCGTTGGTCCGCACGGATCCGGATATCCACGCATGGCGTGGATCTACTGAGCCGGGCATGACCCGGCTCTCGCTCAGCCTTCCAGCTCTTCCCAGCGTGCGTACGCGGCATCCAGTTCGGCCTGCACCTTGGCCAGCTGCTGGGTGTGTGCGGTCACTTCGGCGCTGCTGCGCGTGTAGAACGACGGATCGTTCATCGCTGCGGTCAGGCCTTCGACATCGCCTTCGAGCTTTTCGATCGTCTTCGGCAGCTGTTCCAGCTCGCGCGCTTCCTTGTAGGGGAGCTTGCGCTTGGGCGCAGCCGGTTCCGCAGCCGCCACCGGCGCAGCGACCGCGGACTTGGCCGCAGCAACCACCGCAGGCGCTGCGGCCACGCTGGCCGCGTAACGCTGCCAGTCGCTGTAGCCGCCCACGTACTCACCGATCACGCCATCACCTTCCATCACCAGGGTGGACGTCACCACGTTGTCGATGAAGTCACGATCATGGCTGACCAGCAGCAACGTGCCGTTGTATTCGCCCAGCAGCTCTTCCAGAAGCTCCAGGGTTTCTACGTCCAGGTCGTTGGTCGGTTCGTCCATCACCAGCAGGTTGGACGGCTGCGCGAACAGCTTGGCCAGCAGCAGGCGGTTGCGCTCGCCACCGGACAGGCGGGTGATCGGC
>NZ_QAIJ01000143.1:619-17247 GCF_003060985.1 Stenotrophomonas sp. HMWF023 | reverse complement strand
GCGGTCGCCGCGCAAAATGGTGGTGGAGAAATCACGGACCATCGTGCGATCGCCGAAGGCGAACGAGATGTCCTTGATGTCGATGACCTTCTTGCCCGAGCTCACGCCCTGGGCCGCTTCCATCTTGACGTTGCCACTGAGGTCGCGGCGCTCCGAACGCTCGTTGCGCATCGCCTTCAAGCGGCGCACGCGGCCTTCGTCACGGGTGCGACGTGCCTTGATGCCCTGGCGGATCCACACTTCTTCCTGTGCCAGCAGCTTGTCGAACCGTGCGTTTTCCTGGGCCTGTGCGTTGAGGCGTTCTTCGCGACGGCGCTCGTAGTTGGCCCAGTCGCCCGGCCAGCTGGTGACCTGGCCGCGATCGATCTCGACGATGCGGGTGGCCAGCGCGCGCAGGAAGCGGCGGTCATGGGTGACGAACACCACGCTGCCGTTCCAGTTCTTGAGGAACATTTCGAGCCAGTCGATGGCTTCGATGTCCAGGTGGTTGGTCGGCTCGTCCAGCAGCAGCAGGTCGGGGCTGGAGACCAGCGCACGGCCGAGCAGTACGCGGCGCTTCATGCCGCCGGACAGGCGCGCGAACTCCGCTTCGCCATCGAGGTCGAGCTTGGTCAGGGTCTCGCTGACGCGCTGGTCCAGGCCCCAGCCGTTGGCGGCATCGATCTTCGCCTGCACGTTGCCCAGCGCTTCGCCATCGAACACGTCGGCGTGGCTGAGGTGATGGAATTCGGCGAGCCATTGGCCCAGTTCGCCCAGGCCGTCGGCGACGACGTCGAACACGCTGCCGGCGGCGCCATGCGGCACTTCCTGCTCCAGGCGGGTCACGCGCACGCCCTGCTGCACGCGCACTTCGCCGTCATCGGGCTTGTGGTCGCCGGACAGCAGCTTGAGCAGGGTCGATTTGCCGGCGCCGTTGCGGCCGATCAGGGCAATACGCTCGCCCGGTTCGATCGACAGTTCGGCTTTTTCCAGCAACAGCGGGCCGCCGACGCTGAAGTCGACGTTTTGCAGAGTAATCAGAGGCATCCGACCATTGTAGCGGGTTGCGGGGCTTGGCCGGGCGGCGCCCGGCACCCGCGGTAGTGCCGGCCGCTGGCCGGCAACCTCAACAGCAACAGCAACAGCAACAGCCTGAAGCGGGCTTACGGTGGGAGGCGGGACGGTGTGGGACTGCAGGACACGCCGTAAACCCGTCCTTGGGGGCTCGATGGCGCCATCCATGGCGCCAACGGTCCTGCAGTCCCACACCGTCCCACCTCTGACGGTCTCCCGTGATCTGTGGGGGTCGGATCCCGTTGCTGCGCAACGGGCTCTGACCCCTTCGTGGAATTCGCGTCTGGGGACAATGAATCCCTGCTACTCCACGTCCCCCAACAACGCCTGCAAACCCGGCAACCATCGCTTGCCGGGGTGGCGTACCAGCCACAGCGTGCGCTGCAGCGCCGGCAGCGGGGTTTCCAGAATGCGCAGGCGGCCCAGGGCCAGGGGTTCTTCCAGTGCGTGGCGGGACAGGCAGGCCAGGCCGAGGCCGGCGATGGCGGCTTGCTTGATGGCTTCGGTATTGCCCAGCTGCAGGGTCTGCGCAAAACCGCGCAGGTGCGGCAGCAACGCCTGTTCGACGGCCTCGCGGGTGCCGGATCCGGGTTCGCGCAGCAGCCAACGGGCGGCGCGCAGTTCATCCAGCGACCAACGCGGGGGCGCGTCCGCGGCTGCCACGATCACCAGCGGATCCTGCTGCCAGGCCGTGACCTGCAGTCCGCGTTCATGGCATGGGCCTTCGATCAGGCCGGCGTCGACGTCCAGGCGCTGCACCGCGGCGACCACGCCTGCGCTGTTGTCGATGCGCAGGTCTACCTCGGCCTGCGGTGCTTGCCGCAGCAGTTCGGCGATACGCGGCGGCAGCAGGTAGTTGCCGATGGTGGTGCTGGCCGCCAGTACCAGCCGCAGTGGTGCGCCTTGGGCCGGGTCACCGCCCGCCGCCAACTGCCGCTCCAGATCGGCGGCATTGACCAGCAGCGCGCGCGCCGGTTCCAGCAATGCCCGGCCGTGGCCGTTCAACGCCAGACGACGGCCGATGCGGTCGAACAGCGGCGTGCCGAAATGCGCCTCCAGTTCCTGCAGCGCGGCGCTGCTGGCCGATTGCGAGAGGGCGATGGCCTGGCCCGCGGCAGTGGTGCTGCCGTGATCGGCGATGGCGACGAAGACCTGCAGCTGGCGGAGGGTCAGGCGCACAAACAACCTCTTAAATAGGTAATTTTCACCAATATTATTCGTTTTACAGGTCAGTTGCGTGAGCGCAGGCTGGCATGGCCTCTCCAGACCCTTCCACTGCCATGAACGCCCCTGCCCTCTCCTCCTGGTCCCTGCCCGCCCTGCGCCAGCGCTGGCAACCTCGGCTGCCCGGCCTGCTGCTGGTCGGCCTGGTCGCGGCCGCTTCGCTGTATCTGGCCGAGCTGCCTTGGCTGCAGGCGCACGGCCTGAGCGCGCTGACCGTGGCGATCGTCGCTGGCATCGTGGTCGGCAACACGTTCTATCCACGACTGGCCCCTGCCAGCGCGGCGGGCGTCGGCTTCTCCAAGCATTGGCTGCTGCGCGCCGGCATCGTGCTGTACGGCCTGCGGCTGACCTTCCAGGACATCGGCCACGTCGGCGTGGCCGGCGTGCTGATGGACGTGCTGGTGGTGGCGAGCACCTTTGGCCTGGCCTGCTGGTTGGGCGTGCGCGTGTTCAAGATGGAGCGCGAGGCCGCCATGCTGATCGGTGCCGGCAGCGCAATCTGCGGTGCGGCCGCCGTCATGGCCGCCGAACCGGTGGTGCGCGGGCGTGCTGCGCAGGTGACGGTGGCGGTATCGACGGTGGTGGTGTTCGGCACGTTGGCGATGTTCCTGTATCCCGCGCTGTACGCGCTGGTGCAGTCACATGGCTGGCTGGCGATGGACGCACGGCAGTACGGCCTGTTCACCGGCGCGACCGTGCACGAGGTCGCGCAGGTGGTCGCCGCCGGACGCGCGGTGAGCGAGCCGGCCGCCGATACCGCTGTCATCAGCAAGATGGTGCGGGTAATGCTGCTTGCACCGTTCCTTATCGCGCTGTCGCTGTGGCTGGCGCGTGGCGGCAAGGCGGCGGCGGACGGTGGCAAGGCCCGGATCGTGGTGCCGTGGTTCGCGTTCGGTTTCGTGGCGGTTGCCGGCTTCAATTCGCTGCACCTGCTGCCGGCCGGGCTGCAGGCAGGACTGGTGCAGCTGGATACGGTGCTGCTGGCGATGGCGATGGCCGCACTGGGCCTGACCACCCACGTCTCGGCCCTGCGCCAGGCCGGCCTGAAGCCGCTGCTGCTGGCGCTGATCCTGTTCGGTTGGCTGCTGTTCGGCGGTCTGGCGATCCATCAGGGTGTGCTGGCGTTGCTGGGCTGAGCGACCCTCCCCGCTTGCCGACACCATCCGCAGGTCGTACAAGACCGTACCCTGCGCCGCACTGGATGGACGCCATGAGCATCGATGACTTTCCAAACTTCCGCTACCACCCGGACCCGGTTGCGACGGGCAACGTGGGGCCGTCCACGGCTGCCTGCAGGGTGTGCCAGCAAGCGCGTGGATACTTGTACCTGCGCGATGCCATCCACGCAGGGCGCGAAGATTATTCAGAGCAGATCTGCCCTTGGTGCATTGCCGATGGCCGTGCAGCGTCGGCGCTGGATGTGGCATTTGCCTGCAGTCTGGACGTCGACCAAGGCGTGCCCGAAACCGCTTTGGAAGAGCTGTCCCTGCGCACGCCAGGCTATGTCAGTTTTCAAGGGGAAAAATGGCTGGCACATTGCAGCGATGTCTGCCGCTTCCTGGGCGACGCCACCATGGAACAGGTGAGTCAGGCCTCGGCAACGACCATCGCGGCATGGTGCGCGGCCAATAGCGCCGACGCAATACTCTGGTCGGAGCTGGTCAGCGACTACGCGCCCGGTGGAGATATCGGCTTCTACACGTTCGAGTGCCTGCACTGCGGCCTGATCCAGTTCCAGGTTGACGCGGCCTGAGTCTCCTCCTGCTCCTGTCCAACGTGGATCGTTAGACTTGAGGCATGCCCGCATCTCCCACCCTGCTGCCGATCCCGTTGCGCCTGCTGGATGATCGCTGTGGGCCGGGCAATGTCGATGAAGCCGAAGACACGCTGATCGGGGTCGTGCAGGCGGTGATGGGCGAGCAGGCGACCTGTTCGTTCGACTTCGATACACAGCACGCCAACCCGTGGTTCCACCAGCTGCTGCTGGAGCCCAGGGCGGCGGGAAAGCCGGCCACCCCGGAGCAGTTGCAGGCGATGGCTGATCGGCTGGTGGCCCTCGGACTGGGTTGAGGGGACAGCCAGAGCATCCACGCATGGCGTGGATCTACTGAATTCCAAAGGCGCCGCCTCCCCTGGGGGATCCACGCCGTGCATGGATGAAGGCTGCGAGGCGGGACCGGGCGCGCGCACAGGTACAATGCGCCATGACTGACTTTTCGACCCTGCCGCTGAGCCCGGCCCTGCAGCCCGGCCTGGATGCCCTCGGCTACACCACCCTCACGCCGATCCAGGCGCAGAGCCTGCCCGCCATCCTTGATGGCCGCGATGTCATCGCTCAAGCCCCGACCGGCAGCGGCAAGACCGCTGCCTTCGGCCTGGGCCTGCTGCAGTCCATCGACCCCAGCCTGATCCGCGTGCAGGGGCTGGTGCTGTGCCCCACCCGCGAGCTGGCGGACCAGGTGGCAAAGCAGATCCGCAAGCTGGCCACCGGCATCCCCAACCTGAAGCTGCTGCTGCTGACCGGCGGCACGCCGCTGGGCCCGCAGCTGGCGTCGCTGGAAAGCCACGATCCGCACGTGGTGGTCGGCACGCCCGGCCGCGTGCAGGAACTGGCGCGCAAGCGCGCACTGAATCTGGGCGCCGTGCGCACGCTGGTGCTGGACGAAGCCGACCGCATGCTCGACATGGGTTTCGAAGAGCCGATCCGTGAGATCGCCGGTCGTACCCATCGCGATCGCCAGAGCCTGCTGTTCTCGGCCACTTTCCCCGACAGCATCCGCGCCATGGCCCGCGACCTGCTGCGCGATGCCGTGGAGGTGACCGTGGAAGGCGCCGATCAGGCGCCGGCCATCCGACACCTGTTCTGCGAAGTCGAACCGGCACACCGGCAGAAAGCACTGGCCGGCCTGCTGCTGAAGTACACGCCCGAATCGGCCGTGGTGTTCTGCAACACCCGCAAGGACGTGGACGAAGTGGCCAACTCGCTGCAGCAGTTCGGCTTCTCCGCGCTCGCCCTGCATGGCGACATGGAGCAGCGCGACCGTGAGGAAGTGCTGCTGCGCCTGGCCAACCGCAGCTGCAACGTGCTGGTCGCCAGCGACGTCGCCGCACGCGGGCTGGATGTGGAAGAGCTGGCCGCGGTGATCAACTACGAGCTGCCGACCGACGTCGAGAGCTACCAGCACCGTGTCGGCCGTACTGGTCGTGCCGGCGCCAGTGGCTTGGCGATCAGCCTGGTGGCAGGCCGCGAAAAGAACCGCGCCGACGCCATCGAAGCGCAACGCGGCGAGCCGCTGGACTGGCAGAAGACGCCGCTGGCGACGTCGCGCCCGGCCGAACTGCCGCAGGCGGCGATGCGCACCCTGCGTATCGATGGCGGCAAGACCGACAAGCTGCGCGCGGGCGACATCCTCGGCGCACTCACCGGCGACGCCGGCCTATCGGCCAAGTTCATCGGCAAAATCGCGATCTTCCCGACCCGCTCCTATGTGGCGATCGCCCGCGAGCAGGTGAACAAGGCCGTCGCGAAGCTGGAAGCCGGCAAGATCAAGGGCCGACGATTCCGCGTGCGGATGATGTGATTGAAGGAGTGCTGCCAATCACGGTTGGCAGCGACGTGACCTGGTAGTGGCCAACCTTGGTTGGCCCATCCACGCGGTGCCAACCAAGGTTGGCAACTACCGGTTCGCCGCGATTCGCCCGGGTAGGCGCCAACCTTGGTTGGCACCTGCGAAATCAGAACACCAGTTCGGTGTGCAGCGGCAGATCCGCTTCCCAGCGGCCACGGCCACCCAGGCCGTCCAGCTCGACCAGCACGCCGGCGCCGACTACTTCCACGCCCAGGCGGCGCACCAGCGACAACGCAGCAACCAGCGTGCCACCGGTTGCCAGCACGTCGTCGATGATCGCCACGCGCGCACCGGCCGGCAGCGCGTCGGCATGCACTTCAATGCAGTCGCTGCGGTATTCCAGGGTGTATTCCTCGCGCAGCACCTTGCCAGGCAGCTTGCCCGGCTTGCGCACCGGCACGAAGCCGACGCCCAGTTCCAGCGCCATGGCCGCGCCCAGAATGAAGCCACGCGATTCGATGCCGACCACCGCGTCCAGCTTCTGCCCGCGCCAGCGATCGGCCATCGCTGCGATCGCGCCACGGAAGTCCTCGCTGTGGGCGAGCAGCGGCATGATGTCCTTGAACAGGATGCCCGGCTTGGGGAAGTCGGCGATGTCGCGCAGGCGCGAGGCCCACTGCGGAGCGACGATGGCGTCGGTCATGGCGATTCGGTTGTCTGATGGCGGCATAGGGTACCTGTTCCGGGCGCCGGCTGCCTGTTGAGGGGTGCGCGGCCGGGCTGCGCCCGGCACCTGCAGAGGCTTTCAAGCCAAGCCAAGCCAAGCAACAGCAACAGCGGGGTTCCGTAGTTTGGCGGGGTGGGTCCGGTTGCGGGGGACGCCGTGAACCCCCAGGCCGGCCCAGCCGCTAGCGGCTGTGCGTTCGGGCGCTTGCGAAGCAGTGCTTCGCAAGCAAAGCGCCCTCACCCATGGGGGCTTGGCCGCGGCATCCATGCCGCGGACACCCCCGCAACCGGACCCACCCCGCCTTCGACAGTTTCCTGCGATCTGTCAGAGATCCACGCCGTGCGTGGATGAATCTCCATCGAAATCGAATATCTCGCGAATTGAACGAAAAGCATCCACGCATGGCGTGGATCTACTGGCCACCGGCCAACTGTCGAAGGCGGGGCACTGTGGGATTGCGGGGTGTGAGCCGCATGGATGCGGCGACCAAGCCTCCATGGACGGATTCACGGCGTCCCCGCAAACCCGCAGTGCCCCGCCATTCCACGGAATGCACGCCGTTGCTGTTGCTTCGGCTGTTGCTGTTGCTGTTGCTGTTGCTGTTGCTGCTGCTGCTGCGGGTGCAGGGCGCAGCCCTGCCAAAACCCACCCTCAGGAACTGCAGGACAGCATCGAGCAGCCTGCGCGATTGTCTGCCCACGCCGGGCGCTTGCCGGCGTAGTGCTCCAGCCCCGGGCGTTCAGTGTACGGATCACGCAACACGTCCTGCAGGGCGTGCACACCGCCCAGGTCTCCCTGTTCGGCGCGATCGATCGCTTCCTGTGCCAGCCAGTTGCGCAGCACATACAGCGGATTGGCTGCGCCCATCTTCGCGACGCGCTCGGGTGCCGGCAGCGGATCGGCACGCAGCCGGGCCGCGTAATCCTGCAACCACTGCTGCAGAAGTTCCTGCACCGCGTGCTGCTGCTCGGGGTCATAGAAGACTTCGGCCAGTACCCCCGCATCGGGTGCATTGGCATCGATGCGCATCAGCGCACGCCATGCCAGGGTCATGTCCATGCCGCCATCCTGCATCAGCTGCTGCCAACGCTGGTAGAGCTGCAGGTCGGCATCGTCGGCCGCCGCCAGACCCAGCTTGGCCGCCACATCGCGACGGGTGCAGGCGACAAAGGTCGCCTGGTAGGCGGCCAGCCCTGCCTGCAGCGGCTGCACGTCGGCGAACAACGGCGACAGCGCCTGTGCCAGACGGCTGAGGTTCCAGTACGCCACCTGCGGCTGGGTGCCGAAACGATAGCGACGCCCCTGCGCATCGGTGGTGTTCGGCGTCCAGTCCGGATCGAAGTCCTCGACCCAACCATACGGGCCATAGTCGAGGGTCACGCCGAGCACCGAAAGGTTGTCGGTGTTCATCACCCCATGCACGAAGCCGACGCGCATCCAGTGCGCGATCATCTCTGCGGTGCGCACGGCGATCTGCGCGAACCAATCGCCATAGAGCACTTCACCCTGCCCCTTCAGTTCCGGGAAATCGCGGGCGATGCAGGCGTCGACCATCTGCTTCAACAGTGCGGTCTCGCCACGTGAAGCGGGCAGTTCAAATGAACCAAAACGCAGGAACGAGGGCGCTACCCGGCAGACGATCGCGCCGGGCTCCGCGCGCGGATGACCGTCATAGAACATGTCGCGCACTACGTCCTCGCCGGTGCCGACCAGCGACAGGGCGCGGGTAGTCGGTACGCCGAGGTGATGCATCGCCTCGCTGCACAGGAATTCGCGGATCGACGAGCGCAGCACCGCACGGCCGTCGGCGCCGCGCGAGTACGGCGTTGGCCCGGCGCCCTTCAACTGCAGTTCCCAGTGCCTGCCATCGGCGCCGATCAACTCGCCCAGCGAGATGGCGCGACCATCACCCAACTGCCCGGCCCAATGCCCGAACTGATGGCCTCCATAGTTGGCCGCCCATGGCTGCATGCCTGCATACAGCGCGTTGCCGCCGAACACCTGGGCGAAGCCTTCGTCAGCGACCTGCACAGGATCGAATCCGAGCATCCCGGCCACCTCCGGCGACCACGCCAGCAGCACCGGCGCTGCAACAGGCGTCGGCATCACCGGCGACCAGGCCGCACCCAGCACTTCGCGCCGGCGCGGGCCGGACTCGGGATCGCCCGGCAACAGGTTCAGCAGGCGGTTGTCGAACTTGGGAGCTGTGGTATCCATGAGCACAGCATGGGGGCGACGACGGCCGTCCTCAATCGCCGCGCAGGGCCTGCAATGCCCCACCGTGCGCCTCGGCACGCTGGTAGGCCGGACGCTCGCCGATGCGCTTGAGGAAGCCACGCAATGCCGGCTTGTCGTCCAGCCCGCCGCCGCGTGCGGCTGCTGCCTGGATCGGGAAGCTCATCTGGATGTCCGCGGCGGTGAAGCGCTCGCCGGCAAACCACGGGCTTTCGGCCAGACGCCGTTCCATCCAGTCCAGATGCAGGCGTCGTTGCGGGCCGACGAAACCGCGCTCGGCCTTGTCGGCGATGCTGCGGGCGATCGGCCGCGCGAAGAACGGCATCGGCGCGCTGCGGATGCGGCTCATCACCAAGGTCAGCAGCATCGGCGGCATCGCCGAGCCTTCGGCATAGTGCAGCCAGTACCGGTAATCGATGCGCTCTTTGCCATCGGCCGGTACCGGCGACGGCGACAGCTGGCGATGCACGTCGTAGCGGTCAGCCAGGTAATCGAGGATGGCGCCGGATTCGACGAGGATGAGTTCACCGTCCTGCAGCACCGGGGCCTTGCCCAGCGGGTGCACCTGACGCAGTTCCGGCGGCGCCAGCATCGTCTTCGGGTCGCGCGGGTAGCGGCGCAGCTCGTAGTCCAACCCCAGCTCCTCCAGCATCCACAGCACGCGCAGCGAACGGGAGTTTTCCAGATGATGGACGATGCGCATGGGGACGATCCTTGGGGAGGCCTGCATCGTACCGTGCCGGGTGCATGCCCTTTGTAGAGCCGGGCCTGGCTCGACGCTGCAAGAAGCCCATAACGAAAAACGCCGGGAGCTTTCGCTCCCGGCGTTCTGGCTACCAAACGGTAGCAGACGGATTAGACCGCCTGCACCTGGTCAGCCTGCATACCCTTCTGACCCTGGACGGCGACGAAGGTAACCTTCTGGCCTTCCTGCAGGGTCTTGAAGCCGGTGCCCTGGATCGCGCGGAAATGCACGAACAGGTCCGGGCCGCTTTCCGGGGTGATGAAGCCGAAGCCCTTGGCGTCGTTGAACCACTTGACAGTGCCGGTCTGACGATCAGACATATTTACTAACTCCTGAAACACATGTTGAAAAAAATCGCAGCCACCGGGTATCGGGGCCGAGACTGAGTTGCAGGCGTTGGTAAAGCGGATCGATGAGCGGATCGTGAGATCAACTGCACCAGGCCACGATTCACGGTGACCCTAGCAAACACAGTGGGCCAGACGATACGCGTGTTTTGAGCAAAAAGCGATAGCCTTGATATTCAGCGACAAACGGCCGGCCCCTAGACAGGGCAAGGGGTTGCACCAGATCGAGGCTAAACCCGGGCCCCCATTCAGGTTTTTCCTACCCTACACTGGGTAAATGACTGAAGCTGAAACCCGAGCTGAACCCCTGCTCCCCCGCATCTGGGTGGACGCAGACGCCTGCCCCGTCGTCATTCGCGACATCCTGTTCCGCGCAGCTGAACGGGTCGGTGTGGAACTGACCCTGGTCGCCAACCAGTGGATCCGCACCCCACCCTCGCGCTGGCTGCGCTCGATCCAGGTGCCGCAGGGGCTGGACGTGGCCGACAGCGCCATTGTCGAGCGGGTGGCCCCCGGCGACCTGGTGGTCACCCAGGACATTCCGCTGGCCGCCCTGGTGCTGGAGAAGAAGGGGGTAGCCCTGAACCCACGGGGCCAGCTGTACACCCCCAACAACATGGCCGAGCGGCTGTCGATGCGTAATTTCATGGAAGAGCTGCGTGGCTCGGGCGTGCAGACTGGTGGACCACCGCCGCTCGGCGCGCGCGACCGCCAGTTGTTCGCTGCCGAGCTGGACCGCTGGCTGGCGCGCCGCCCGAACAGGTGAATCCGGCCGCGCGTCAGCCGGGAACGCTCAAGGTGCGCGCACTGCGGAAGCTGTGCCGCTGGCCCGTCAGCGGATCATCGAAGGCCAGCGCCTGCGCCAGCAGCTGCAACGGCGGCTCGCCCTCACCCTGCGGCCGGTCCTGCAGCTGCGGGTAGAACCCGTCGCCCAGGATCGGCGCACCGAGCGCCGCCATATGGACCCGCAGCTGATGCTTGCGTCCGGATTCCGGCGCAAGCCGGTAGCGCCAGACCGGGCCATGCGCTTCGATGAGCTCGATACGGGTCCGGGCATTCGGCTCGCCGGGAACTTCGGCCATGCGGAAGAAAGGCTCCCCTGGCTGCAGCCGGCTGTTCCGCTCCAGCGGAAACCGCAGATCGGGCAAGGCCGGTGCCAGCGCCTCGTAAGTCTTCTCGATGCGGCGCTCACGGAACAGGCGCTGGTAGGCGTCGCGCGTTTCCGGCCGGGTGGAGAACAGCACAAGCCCAGCCGTCAACCGGTCCAGCCGATGCAACGGCACCAGCTCGGTGTTGCCGGTGCGCTTGATCAGGCGCGCCAACAGGGTTTCGCGCACAAAGGCACCGGTAGGCGCGGTCGGCAGGAAGTGCGGCTTGTCAGCCACCAGCAGGTGCGCATCGTGATGCAGGATGGTCTCCACGAAGGGAATCACCGGCTCGTCAGCCACTTCACGGAAGTAGCGGATCTCCAGCCCCACCTGCCACGGCATGTCCGCCGCCAGCGCCCTGCCCTGCGCGTCCTGTACCCGTCCGCGCGCGAAGCGACTCTCCCATTGCAACCGGTCGATGCGCGGGAAGCGCGCGCACAGTCCCTCCAGCAGGGAAGCCCAGTTACCGGGCGGTAGCTGCAGTCGGCTGGGCGTGGTCATGACGTGGTCGCGATGCCGAAGATCTGCAGGCGGCACGGACGTGAACGGGACATACGACAGGGCAAGCCGGAAGAATCAGGACGGCCAGCGTGCCACCGATCACACCCTGCCGACACCCCCATACCGGACACCCCCGGGGCAAACCTCTATCATTGACGGTCTTTACCCCTCTGGATCTTCATGGCCCTCACCGCCACCATCCGCAAGGCCGAACTGCAGATCAGCGACATGGATCGCGGCTACTACGCGACCCACAACCTGACCCTGGCCCAGCATCCGTCTGAAACCGACGAACGCCTGATGGTGCGCCTGCTCGCCTTCGCGCTGAACGCTGGCGACCGCCTGGAGTTCGGCCGCGGCCTGAGCACCGACGATGAGCCGGACCTGTGGGAACACGATTACACCGGCGACATCCTGCAGTGGATCGACCTCGGCCATCCGGATGAGTCACGCATCCGCAAGGCCAGCAACCGCAGCCGACAGGTGCAGGTGGTCAACTACGGTGGCAATGCGTCGGACATCTGGTGGCAGAAGCAGGGCAAGGGCCTGGCCCGGTTCGACAACCTGTCGGTGGTTGACCTGGACGGTGGATTCGTCGACCTGTGGGGCCAGCAGATCCAGCGTGCGATGCGCTGGAGCGTGCTGATCCAGGACGCCGAAGTGCAGCTGCTCAACGATCAGATGCAGCTGGACGTGATCCCCAACTGGCGCAAGCGCGCCAAGGCATGAGCACGATCCGCTGCGACGTGCTGGTGATCGGTGCCGGCGCAGCCGGGCTGATGACCGCGATCACGGCGGGCCAGCGAGGCCGGCATGTGCAGGTGATCGACCACGCCAACAAGATCGGCAAGAAGATCCTGATGTCCGGCGGTGGTCGCTGCAACTTCACCAACACCGGCACCACCCCGGCCAACTTCCTGTCGGCCAATCCGCATTTCTGCAAGTCGGCGCTGGCGCGCTACTCGCCCTACCACTTCATCGAGATGGTCGAGCGCCACGGCATCGCGTATCACGAAAAAGAGCTGGGCCAGCTGTTCTGCGATGTCTCGTCCAAGCAGATCGTGAAGATGCTGGTGGACGAGTGCCAGCAGGCCGGCGTGCAGATCCGCACGCAGTGCAGCGTGGAGCGCATCGAGCACGGCACTGACGGCTTCCGCGTGCACACCACGCACGGCCTGTTCCATTGCGCCTCGCTGGTGGTCGCCACCGGCGGCCTGTCCATTCCCAGCCTGGGTGCAACCGGGTTCGGCTATGAGATCGCGCGCCAGTTCGGCCACCAGCTGCTGCCGACCCGCGCCGGCCTGGTGCCGTTGACGCTCAGCGGCACCCACCAGGAACGCCTGGCCGAGCTCAGCGGCGTCGCCCTGCCGGTCGAGGCCAGCTGCAATGGCGCCAGCTTCCGCAACTTCATGCTGCTGACCCATCGTGGCGTCAGTGGCCCGGCCATCCTGCAGATTTCCTCGTTCTGGCAACCCAGTGACACGCTGTCGCTGGATCTGCTGCCCGGTCAGGATGCCGCCGAATGGCTGCGCCAGATGAAGCGCGAACGCCCCGCTGCGGAACTGCGTACGGTGCTGGGCGATGTGCTGCCCAAGCGACTGGCGCAGCGCATGTGCGAGCACTGGCTGCCTGACCGCCCGGTACGTCAGCTGGACGAGCCGGACCTGCGCAAGGCGGCACAGGTGCTTTCAGCATTCCCGCTGGTGGCCAGCGGCACCGAGGGCTACCGCACCGCCGAAGTCACCCTTGGCGGCGTCGATACCAACGAGGTCTCGTCGTCGACGCTGGAATCCAAGCGCGTGCCTGGCCTGCATTTCGTCGGCGAGGTGCTGGACGTGACCGGCTGGCTGGGCGGCTACAACTTCCAGTGGGCCTGGGCCAGCGGGCACGCGGCCGGCTGCGTGGTGTGAACCGCATCGCCGTTCCAGGCACGCAAGCGTTGCGCGCATGGACGCGCCGCCACGCATCGTGTATCTAGATTTGCAGATTGGGGAGCAGTGCATGCAGAACGCGAACGACATCACCATCCGCCTGCTGATCGTCGATGACAGCGGCGAGAACGCCGAAGCCATCGTCAGCACCCTGCGCAACAGCGGCATCGCCGTGCGCCCATGGCGTCCGCAGGACTCGGCCGAGCTGTCGCAGGTACTGGCCAGCCAGGCGATCGACCTGGTGCTGGCGGCGCCCTCGCAGAGCATCCCGCTGCCACTGGTGGCCCAGCACATCGCCGCCAGCGGCAAGGACATCCCGCTGGTGCTGCTGGCCGAGCGCATCGACGAGGACGAACTGGTACAGGCCAGCAGCAACGGCGTTCGCGCCCTCGCCCTGCGCCAGCGCTCCGAACACCTGCTGGCAGTGGTCCGCGACCAGTGGGTCGACCTGCAGGCACGCCGTGGACTGCGCCGGATCGAAGCACAGATGCGCGAGACCGAGCGTCGCTGCGACGCGCTGATCGCCTCGTCGCGTGAACCGATTGCCTATGTCCACGAAGGCATGCACATCCGTGCCAATGATGCCTACCTGGAGATGTTCGGTTACGAGGATTTCGAGGAGGTCGAAGGCATCTCGCTGCTGGACATGGTCGCCGCCCAGCACGTGGATGATTTCAAGCAGTTGCTGAAGTCACTCAGCCGTGGCGAAGCGCCGCCGCCGCAGTACCAGCTCGACGCCCGCCACCAGGACGGCAACGCCTTCCCGGCGACGATGGAATTCACCGCAGCCACCTACGAGGGCGAATCCTGCCTGCAGGTGGTATTCCGCCGGCGCATGGAATTTGACCCGGAGCTGGCACGCGAGGTCGAAGACCTGCGCCAGCGCGACCAGGTCACCGGCCTGCTCAACCGCCCGACCTTCATGCTGCAGGTCGAGGACGCGGTTGCACAGGCGGGGCGCAGCGAGGGTCAGTTCGGCCTGCTGATGGTCGAACCGGATCATTACGCGCGCCTGATCCCCGATATTGGACTGGCCTCGGCCGACGCCCTCATCGGCGCCCTCGCCGCCTTGCTGGCCGAGGTCGTTGGCGAGGATGCGCAGCTGGCCCGCTTCGGCGAACACAGTTTCGCCGTGCTGCAGTCCGGTCCCTATGCACAGACCGTGGCACTGGCCGAGCGAATCCGCGAAGCCTACGCCGCGCACGTCTTCAGCATCGGTGCGCGCTCGGCCACCGTGACCGTCAGCATTGGCGGGGTGCAGGTGGGCGAGAAGATCGCCAGCATCGGCCAGGTGCTGGCGCGCGCCAGTGAATGTACACAGGCCGCTGCCGCGCTCGGCAATACCTGCCGCATCTTCGACCCGGCCGCCGTCGATCGCGTGGAAGAAGAGCGCGTGCAGCGCTGGGTCGCACGTATCCGCGAAGCACTGGCAGGCGATGGCTTCCAACTGCATTACCAGCCGGTGCTGAACCTGCAGGGCGAGTCGCTGGAGCTGTATGAAGCCTACCTGCGGCTGGAACACAACGGAGAGCTGCTGAGCCCGACCGCGTTCCTCGGCATCGCCGAAGAACACGGCCTGCTGGCGGACATCAACCGCTGGGTCGTCTCGCAGGCGATCGCGGTACTGGGCGCGCGTGCGCGCGAGGGTCATCCCACGCAGATGCTGGTGAAGGTCACGCCGGAATCGTTCGATGACCCGAAGATGATCGCCACGCTGCGCCAGCAGTTGCAGGCACACGGCGTACCGGGCGAACGCCTGTGGCTGCATGCGCCGGAGTCGAAGGTGTTCACCCACCTGCGCAGCGCCCAGCAGTTCCTCGCGGAAGTGGCACCGCTCGGCTGCCGGATCGGTCTGGAGCAGTTCGGCTCGGGCCTGGATTCGTTCCAGCTGCTGGCTCACTTCCAGCCGCAGTTCCTCAAGCTTGATCGCGGCTTCACCAGCGACCTGGCCGCCACCCGCGAGAACATCGACCGGGTCAGCCAGATCACCGCACGTGCGCAGGAAGCCGGCATCCGCACCATGGCCGAGTTCGTCAGCGACGCCAACTCGATGACACTGCTGTTCAGTGCCGGCGTGGACTACGTGCAGGGCGATTTCGTCGGCCCTGCAGCGCCGACGATGAACTTCGAGTTCGGCTGATGCCTCGCCGGTAGCGCCGGGCCATGCCCGGCGGATGGCTGGCAAACCGCTACGCTCGCCGGGCATGGCCCGGCGCTACCAATAGAAGAAGGCCGGCTTGCGCCGGCCTTTTTCCATCAGGTCAGATCGACCAGATTGGCGATCTTCACGTCCGGATTGACGTCGGCTTCGTAGTCGACGCCTTCGACACCGAAACCGAACAGACGCAGGAAATCGGCCTTGTAGCCGGCCAGATCGCTGATCTCGTACAGGTTCTCGTTGGTCACCTGCGGCCACAGCGCCAGCACCTCACCCTGCACGTCGGCCGCCATTTCCTTGTAGTCGGCACGCAGGCGACCTTCTTCATCGATCAACGCGACGGTGTGGCCATCGCCATCGACCAGATCGTGACGCAGGCGATCGACCGCCACGCCATCGGCCTTGGCGCCGTACAGGATGTCGTACAGCACGTCGAGCTGCTCGATGCAGCCTTCGTGGGTGCCCTTTGCCTTCATTACCTTGAACAGCAGCGACAGGTACAGCGGCATGGTCGGAATGGCCGAGCTGGCCTGGGTCACCACCGCCTTCAGCACCGACACGCGCGCATCGCCGCCGATCTTGGCCAGCTTCTCGCGCAGGCCCAGCACCTTGTCGTCCAGATCCTTCTTGGCAGCACCGATGGAACCATTCCAGTAGATCGCCTGGGTGATCTCTTCGCCCACGTAGGTGAAGGCCGTGGTGGTGCAGCCATTGGCCAACACGCCGGCATCAGCCAGCGCGTCGATCCACATCTGCCAGTCCTCACCGCCCATCACCGCGACGGTACCGGCGATTTCTTCCGGGGTGGCCGGCTGCAGGTGGGTCTCGGTCAGCACTTCCTTGTCGGTATCCAGACCACGCAGGGTGATCGGCTCACCGATCGGCTTCAGCGTGGAGCTGATGATCTCGCCGGTCTTGGGATGCTTGCGGCGCGGCGCAGCCAGGCTGTAGACCACCTGATCGACCTGGCCGAGATCGGCCTTGATCATC
>NZ_QAIJ01000143.1:0-609 GCF_003060985.1 Stenotrophomonas sp. HMWF023 | reverse complement strand
ATACAGACCCGCTTCGTCGGCGTACTTGTGGAACGCCGCCGAGTTGTACCAACCCGCCGTGCCCGGTTTGGTTTCACTGCCGGGGCGCTCGAAGAAGATGCCCAGGGTTGCAGCGCCACTGCCGAAGGCTGCAGTGATGCGCGCGGCCAGGCCGTAGCCGGTCGAGGCGCCGATCACCAGTACGCGCTTGGGGCCGTTCTGGATCGGCGGACGCGCACGGATGTAGTCGATCTGCTGCTTGACAGCGGCGTCGCAGCCGGTCGGATGGGTGGTGACGCAGATGAAGCCGCGGACGCGCGGTTTGATGACCATGAAGACCTCGGGTTGGCAGATGCGGCGCACAGGGCGCTCAGCAGGAATACGGGCACGCGTGTGCGCGCGAACCGCAGGATCGTAGTGCGCAGGGGCCGATTGCACAACCGACGCTGCCGTAGGGTGGTGGTGTTTTGCAGGGTTGCACCCTGCACCTGCCGAGGCGGGAGCAACGGCAAAAGCCGAAGCAACAGCGGCATTCCGTGGGATGGCGGGGTGGGTCCGGTTGCGGGGGACGCCGTAAATACGTCCCTGTAGGCTTGGCCGCGGCATCCATGCCGCGGACACCCCCGCAAC
>NZ_QAIJ01000142.1:0-1377 GCF_003060985.1 Stenotrophomonas sp. HMWF023 | reverse complement strand
GCCGAGGTCGACATTGGTCGCGCGGATCGGATCCAGCACCGGGTTGCCACTGGAGATGGTGCGTGCACCACCGGCCACGGCCACCGTCGCGCCCGGCGTCAGGCTGCCCAGCCCCGGACGGCTCATCACCTTGGCCGCACCCAGGCGGATGAGGAAGTCCGGAGTGACTTCAGCCACCAGGTTGAACGAGGGCAGGGTGTCGTCGTAGGTGCGGCTGACCGTGGTTTCGACGGTGCCGTTGGCCAGCGTCGACTGCCCGGTGGACGACTGCTTGGTGCGCACGTAGCGCACGCCGAAATTGCCCGACAACGGCAACGAGCCCAGTTCGGTGGAGAACTCGCCCATCAGGTAGCCACCACGGTCCTTCTCTTCGACGCTGCGCACGTTGTTGGCGCGCGGGGCGACGGCGAAGGTGCCGCTGTTGCTGTAGATGTCCAGCTGTTCGGCGATCGCGTCCAGGTTCGGCACGACCCAGTTCGACGGACTGCCGCTGACGCCCTTCAGTCCGGCCTGCTCGGTCAGGTCCGCCGGCACGATCTTGCTGCCGCCGGCGAAGTTGGGCACGGCCAGTTCGCTGGCGCGGCGCAGTTCGACGGTCTTGAACGTGTAGTCCTTGGCCAGCACGCCGCCCTTCAGTCGGAAGCCCGGGCTGATGTTCCAGTTGAAGTCGATCTGGCCAGTGTCGAAGTCGTTGTCCACGTACTGCGGACGCAGGCGGATCTCGGCCAGTTCCCAGCCATTGGGATCGGTCGGGTCGATGCCGTAGTTGAGCACGGGCGCACGGCTGTTGCCGCGGTAGTCGTAGCTGTAACCCTTGACGTCGTACTTGTCCATGATGACCGTGGTCTGCACCGGGTTCTCATGCTTGGAGCGCGAGATGCCCAACTTGCCGGACAGGGTGAAGTCATCGCCGAAGCGGTGCTGGCCGTTCAGCGCGATCTGCTTGAACTCGGTGCTCCACTCGTCGTGGCGGTTCTCGGTGCGGATATCGACGTTGTCGAATTCACCGTAGAGCAGTGCGTTGTCGCGGATCTCGCCGTTCTTGACGATGGTGGTCGGCTTGCCCGACAGGCGTGCGTTCGCGTTGGCGCCGCGGCTGAAGGAGATCGCTTCGATGTAGTGCTCGTCGCGCGTCGCATCGATCTTCGAGTACAGCGCATCCAGCGAGATCTCGGTGGCGTCGTTCGGCTTCCACTGCAGCGAACCGGTTACGCCGAGCCGCTTCTGTTCGTGTTCCATCTGCACGTAGCGCGGGAAGCGCGGATGGAACACGTTGGCGCCACGCGCGGCGGCGAACGGCGAGGACGCGGCGAAGTTGCCGTTGCTCGGGCCGTTGGCCCAGCGGCCGGTGTTGGAACCTTCCTCCAGCGCCTGGCG
>NZ_QAIJ01000141.1:26527-47742 GCF_003060985.1 Stenotrophomonas sp. HMWF023 | reverse complement strand
GTGCGGCGGATGTTGGAGCCGGTGACCTCGATGCGGGCCAGGTCGGTGGCCTTGTCCTTGCTCTCCTGGGCGAAGGCAGGAACGGCGACCGACAGCAGCACGCCGGCGATGGCCAGCGACAGCGGTGCGATCGAGCGACAGGGGGGGCGGTGGTGGCGGGCGGGCAACATCGGGGTTCTCTCCTGGCAGGGGTGCGGCGCGAATGGTGGATCGGCGGGCAAAACGCTCCCGGGCCACGGCCCCCACAGTCGTGGTGAAGCCGTAGTCGGAATGGGCGGGGGAGGAGCGGTGTTACGTGGCGGTCATGGGGCGACGATGCTGGCGGAGTCGCCCTCCTGGCCGATCAGCACGGCGTTGGCCCAGTTGGCGCAGACCTGGGCGGGTTGGCTGCCCTGCGCACCCAGCGTGCGCAGGCTCAGGGTGGAAAGGCCACGGATGTCCAGCTCAGGCTTGACCACGCCGGGTGCCTTCACCAGGCCGCTGTCATACAGCAGATGGTTGTCACCCCAGACCTGGAACTGCAGGCCACCGGCCGTGCGGCAGGCGTCGTCGATGCCGAGGTCGGCGCGCAGCAGGCGCCAACCACCCTGCAGGCGCAGGTCGATGCGGCTGTTGGCGGCCACGCCGAGGCCACGGCGGAACTGCAGGCCGTTCATGCGCATGCCGGCGTCACCAGTGAACGCCTTGTCGGCGCGCACCTGGCTGGCCAGCGCGGCCGGCACCGGCAGCTCGGAGAGATAGCGCTGCCGGGCCGGCCGCTCCGGTTCCTGGTGTTCAAGGATGTGGAAGGTGGACAGCGCAATCGGGCCGACGTCGCGCGGTTGCAGTGCATCGAAGGCACGCGCACTGCCCTGCGCAGCAGTCACCATCGGATCGGTACTGCCGGCACCATCACCTTCGGGGTTCTGCACGCTCAGCACGCGGAAGCGCAGCAGGCGACCGGCGTGGGCCGGGAAGTCGATGCGCTGCACGCCTTCCTTCAACTGCAGGTGGCCGCGGGCGATCGGTTCGCCCCACTCGCCATTGCTGTCGCCGAGGTACACCTCGTAGTCGCGCACCTGGCCGTGCTTCCAGTTCTTGTCGTTGCGCGGTGCGATGTCGATGCCGTCGATCATCCTGCGTTCGCCGAAGCCGATCACCCACTCATGGGCACCGGTGCGCACGGCCTGGTTGCGCACGCTGCGGAACCACGTGGCCGGATCATCATCGAAGGCATTTTCCAGCGCATGGCCGGGTTCTTCGGCCGGGCGGTTGACCACCAGCAGGCTGTCGGCCGGCAGTTCGCGGCCCAGCACCGGTGCGGCCGGGTAGGCATCGTCAGTGGCCGCTGCGGCGACGGCGAAGTCCAGCTGCAACTGCAGCGGCTGGCGGATGTCCTGCGCTGCGGTGCGTACGTGCAGGGTGCCGCGACGCTCCTTGGCGTCGAAGTACCAGCCCTCGTTGGCGCTGTTGAACGCGGTCGCATCGGCCAGCGCAGGCAGGGTACGGCCGGCGGACTGCACTGCACGCGGCGCCTGCCGGCTGAGCACGCGCAGGCCATAGCGGCGCTGCGCCAGCTGGCCGTTGTACTGGCCCTGCACCGCATCGATCTGCACCTGCACCGGGCCACTGCCCTGCGCCGGCGCCTGCACGGTGATCTTCTGCGTGCTCGACTCGCCCTGCTGATAGCGGCGCGTGTTGCCATCGTCTTCGTACAGCGTGTACTGCGAATCGCCCTGCGGGTACAGGTCGAAGGTCACCTCATCAAGTGGTTTCTCGCCGTCGAACAGCATCGACGGGTACATCGGCAGGATCGCACCGGCACGCACGAACACCGGCAGCGTGGCCAGGTCCACCTGGCGGTCCAGCTGGCGGCCATCGGCGGTGGCCTGCACGCGGCGGCCATCCCAGTAGTCGATCCAGCCGCCGGCCGGCAGGTGGATGTCGCGGCGCCAGCCACGGCTGGCGGCCTGGCTGCGGTACACCGGTGCTACCAGCAGGTCGCGGCCGAGCAGGAACTGGTACTTGTAGGTTTCATCCTGCGCGTGCGGATCGCGCGGGTTGTCCCACATCAGGCCACGCACCGGCGGTGCACCGGTCTGCGCGGCCTCGTGCACCAGCCCGTACATGTACGGGGTCAGGCGCATCTTCAACTTCAGGTAATCACGGTTGATGCTGCGGTAGGGCTCGTCGTACCACCACGGGTGCTTGCGTGCGTTCGACGACCAGCCGCTCATGCCCATCAGCACGGGCGTGAACGCCTTCCACTGCAGGTCGCGGGTGAAGGTCTCGGCGCTGCCGCCGAAGATCGCATCGACATCGCCACTGGCGTAGGCCATGCCGGACAGGCCCGAACCCACCAGGGTCGGCACATGCCAGCGGATGTAATCCCAGCTGCTGCTCTGGTCGCCGGTCCAGGCCACGGCATAGCGCTGGATGCCGGCCCAGCCCATCACCGTCCACAGGAACGGGCGCGAATCGGAATTGTCGAGGATGCCGTTGAATGCCTGGCGGTTGGCGTCCATCGCGAACTGGTAGCCCTTGCCGGTCCAGGCCACGTCCAGTTTCTGCACGCGGCTGCCGGCCTTGCCCACTTCCCAGGCAATCTTGTCGACGCCGTTCTCGGTCCACAGGCCGGTGCGGAAGCCATACCCGGCCAGGCCCTTCACGGTTTCCGGCAACTGCTTGTAGCCGCAGCCGTAGCCATCGTTGGGCAGGATCCAGCCGCCGGGCATGTCGTTGGCGCGGTACTGCTTGGCCACGCTGTCGATCACATCGGGGGTGGTGCCGGTCGGGCCGTCGCTCCAACCTTCGGGCACGGTACCGGGCTTCTTGCTGTTGTCGCCGTCGTTGTAGCAATCGGCGTCGCCGTAGGACAGCGCCCAGCGCGCCACCATGTTCGGGCGACCGGTCAACTGGGTGTAGCGCTCGATCAGCTTCGGCAGATCGGCGCCAACGAAGTAGTACGCATCGAAGCGGTCTTCGCGATGCAGCAGGGTGGCCTGGTCGCTCTGTCGCAGGTCGTAGCTGCCATCGCTCCATGTGTTGCGCAGCATGCCCCAGCCACGGCTGCTCAGCAGCATCGGTGCCGGGCTCGGGCGATCGCCCTCTTCCCAGCCGCCGGAGTACGAGACTTCCAGCTCGCGGCCCTTGAACTGGTAGCGGCCGTTCTGCTGGCCACCACCGTAATAGCCTTCATCGGCCTGCGAAGACAACACCTGCACGCTCTGCGCGGCATCCAGGTCCAACGGCTGCAGTTCCTGCCACAGCGCGGTGGGCTGGCCGTTGTCCAGGCGCTCCAGGCGCAGGCGCAGCGGCTGCCGCTGCACATGCAGCACCAGTGCAGCGGTACGCACGCGGATCTCCTGCGCGTCTTCTTCCAGCTGCGCCTGCACGTTGGCCTTGGGCTGCGGCAGCACGATCGGCGCGGCCTTGTCGCCGGCCCCGGTCAGCTTGCCGTTGCGGCCGGCCTGCACGCGGATGATGTCGGTGGCCGGCAGTTCGATGCGGATGCGCGTGCCGTTGTCGGTCTGCAGGTCCCAGCCACTTACACCGTCGGTGCTGGCACTGGCGCTGACCGAGCGCAGGTTGCCGACCGGTGCGGCCTGGGCCGACAGGGACGCCGACAGCAATGCCGGCAACAGGGCCAGCAGCAGTGGCGAACGACGAACGCAGATTTCCACACGGACTCCCAACCCGTTCACCGGGCGTTTCGAAAGCGGTTGGGCCGACTCTAGGGCAGCGATTCGAAAGATGTCAACAAATTGAAAGGAAAAAGGAAGATATATTTATATGAAACGAAAGTTGTTGCGCTGCAATACTTTGTGTAAGCGCTTGCAGGCCCCTGTTAAGCATTGTGCGATACGGCATATGGCGGTTTCTTTCGTTTTCCGCGGCCTGCAGCACCGTGAAAGTCAGCGCCGCAATATCTTTCTTTTTACTTTCGGTATTTGACATTTCGAAAGAAAACACAGATGGTGCGCTGGCCCAACTGGAACCTCCGAATGGACGTCACCCTGCTTTCCGATGTGTCCGCCTGGCAGCGCCGCGGCGGAGCCGATACCGCTACAGAAATCGCCCAGCAGCCGGCGCTGTGGGAAGCCCTTGCGCAGGATCTGTCGCGTGCCCGCGACCGCCTGCAGGCCTTCCTCGGCGACAGCCTCAATGACCCGAACCAGCGCGTGCTGTTCACCGGCGCCGGCAGTTCCGGCTTCATCGCCGAAATGGTGGCCGATGCGATCAACGCGCAGTGGCCGGCCGAGGTGCGCGTGGTGCACACCACCAGCCTGCTCACCCACCCGGCGCTGTACCTGCAGCGCGACCGTCCGACCCTGCTGGTGTCGTTCGGCCGCAGCGGCTCCAGCCCCGAAAGCGTTGCCGCCGTCGACCGCGTGCGCAGCGACGTGGACGATGCGCGCTTCCTCGACATCACCTGCAATGCCGATGGCGAACTGGCCCGTCGCGGCGCCGGCCGTGCCGACACCTGCACCCTGCTGATGCCGTCGGCCAGCTGCGACCGCGCCTTCGCCATGACCAGCAGCCTGACCTGCATGCTGCTGGCCGCGCTGACTGTGTTCGATCGTTCGCCGTGGGATGCGCGCATCGGGCGCCTGAAGCAGATTGCTGGTCTCGCCCGCGAAGGCCTGGCGCAGTGGGACGCACAGGTGGCCGCGCTGGCGCAGCGCCCGTTCAACCGGGTCATCTACCTTGGCAGCGGCCCGCTGGAAGCACTCGCACGCGAAGCCGCGTTGAAGGTGCTGGAGTTGACCGCCGGCCGCGTGCTGGCGCTGGCCAACACCCCGCTCGGCTTCCGCCACGGCCCGAAGTCCACGCTGGACGGCACCACCCTGGTCGTCGTGCTGCGCAGCGGGCAGCCGCTGGCGCGCCGCTACGAGCAGGATCTGCTGGAAGAACTGCGCCGCGATGGCGTGGCCGGCCAGGTATTGTCGATCGGCCCGCATTCGGATATCGGCGCCGATGATGACTACACCCTCACCGTGCCTGCCCTGGATGACCCGTGGCTTGCGCCGGTGTGGCTGGGCTTTGCGCAGCTGTACGCGCTGCAGCGTTCGGCCGCACTTGGCCTGACCCCGGACAATCCGTTCCCGGACGGCACCGTCAACCGCGTGGTCAAGGGTGTCACCATCCACCATGGCTGAGCTGATCGCCAACGCCTGCTATGGCATCGACATCGGCGGCACCAAGATCGAGCTGGTGGTGTGCGATGCGGCGATGCAGGTCACCTGGCGGCGCCGCGTGGCCACCCCGCAGGGTGACTACGACGGCTTCCTGCAGGCGGTGGTGACACTGGTCGCTGAGGCCGATGCCGCGCTGGGTCGCAGCGATGCGTCCATCGGCATCGCCCTGCCCGGCGTGCGTGATCGTCGCAGCGGCCGCCAGCTCAGCGCGAATGTTCCTGCGCTGACCGGCCAATGCGTGGCGGCCGATCTGCAGGCACGCCTGCAGCGCCCGCTGCATTTCGGCAACGACCTGCAATGTTTCGCGCTCTCTGAAGCGCATGGCGGCGCCGCCGATGGCTACCCCAGCATGTTCGGCGCCATCCTCGGCACCGGTGCCGGTGGCGGCTTCTGCCTGCAGGGACGCCTGCTGTCCGGCTTCAACGGCCTGGCCGGCGAATGGGGCCACTGGAGCGTGCCAGGGCACCTGCTGCAGCGCCATGGCCTGCCGTTGATCGATTGCGCCTGCGGCCTGCAAGGCTGCGTGGAACGCTACGTGTCTGGTAGTGGCCTGGCGATGATCGAGCGCCACCTCGGTGGCAGCGCTGCCGATGCCAGCGTGGTGATCGCCCTGGCCGAAGCCGGCGATGCGCGTGCACGGCAGGCGCTCGACATCCACCGCGACCTGCTCGGCCACAGCCTGGCTGCACTGGTGCTGGCCCTGGACCCGCACGTGATCGTGCTCGGCGGTGGTCTTTCCCAGTACGCACCGCTGTACCAGCTGCTGCCTGCGGCCATCGCCGCGCATCTGTTCAACGGCGTGCAGGTGCCACCCATCGTGCCACCGCGCTTCGGTGATGCCGGTGGCGCACGCGGTGCCGCCCTGCTGGCCTGCCAACCCTCGTTTTCCTGATTGACCGGAGCTTGACCATGTCCCCGTTGCAGACCCTGCTTGCCTCCCACCGCGCCGGTGCCAACGTCGGCCTGTACAGCGTCTGCTGCAGCAACGAACAGGTGCTGCGTGCGGCCATGCACGTGGCGTTGGCGCACGATACCGTGCTGCTGATCGAAGCCACCTCCAACCAGGTCGACCAGTTCGGCGGTTACACCGGCATGACCCCGCCGCAGTACCGCGACTACGTCGGCACCTTGGCCGATGAAGAAAGCTTCCCGCGCGAGCGCCTGATCCTCGGCGGCGACCACCTCGGCCCGAATGCCTGGCAGAAACGCCCGGCTGCCGAAGCGATGACCCATGCGCGCGTGCTGATCGAAGCCTACGTCGCCGCTGGTTTCCACAAGATCCACCTGGACTGCAGCATGTCCTGCGCCGATGACCCGGTGCCGCTGCCCGATGCCATCGTCGCTGCACGTTCGGCCGAGCTGGCTGAAATCGCCGAGCGCACCGCCGCCGAACACGGCCTGCCGCCGCCGGTCTATGTGATCGGCACCGAAGTGCCGATTCCCGGTGGCGAAGCCTCGCTGGCCGGCGGCCTGCAGGTGACCACGCCGGCCGCGGCCGCACAGACCCTGGCCATCCACCAGCAGGCCTTCGATACCCCGCAGCTGCGCGATGCATGGCAGCGCGTGCTGGCAATGGTGGTACAGCCAGGCGTGGACTTCGACCACAGCAACGTGCACGAGTACGACGCTGCCGCCGCCAGTGAACTGGCCGACTTCCTCGAGCAGCAGCCGCGCATCGTGTTCGAAGCGCATTCCACCGACTACCAGCGCGAGAGCGGCCTGCATGCCCTGGTGCGCGACCATTTCGCCATCCTCAAGGTCGGCCCCGCGGCCACCTTCGCCTACCGCGAAGCGCTGTTCGCGCTGGCTGCCATCGAAGCCGAGCTGCTGCCCGCCGCGCAGTGCTCGCGCCTGCCGCAGGTGCTGGACGAGGTGATGGTGGCGCAGCCGAAGTCCTGGCAGTCCTATTACCAGGGCGACGAGGCGACACTGCGCCTGCTGCGCAGCTATTCCTTCAGCGACCGCTGCCGCTACTACTGGGGCGAGCCGGCGCTGCTGCAGGCCGTGCAGACGCTGTTCGCAAACCTGGAACAGCACGCGCCACCGCTGGTGCTGCTCAGCCAGTATCTGCCGGAGCAGTACCGCGCCGTGCGCGAGGGCACCCTGGCCAATACGCCTACCGCCCTGGTGCAGCATCGCATCGGCCTGTGCCTGAGCGAATACGCCCGCGCCTGCAGCGCCAACCAGGCCGGATCCCGCAAGCACAACGCACGTTCGGCTGCCGCCGTACTTGCGAACGGCTAATCTCTACCTTTCCCTGCGAAACCGAGAATGGCCATGCGCAACACCCGCTCCCGCCGGCAACAGATCCTGCAGCTGCTGATCGAGCACGGCTCGGTGCAGGTGGCCGATCTGGTCGAGCGCTTCGGCGTGTCGGCGGTGACCATCCGTGCAGACCTGACCCACTTCGAATCGCAGGGGCTGGCCACGCGTACCCACGGTGGTGCCACGCTGGTGCGAACGCCGCCGCAGGAGCAGGACATCCATGAAAAGGATGCGCTGAACCTGCCGCTGAAGGACTCGATCGGCACGGCGGCCGCGCGCCTGGTGCAGGCCGGTGACAACATCATCATCGACTCCGGCTCCACCACGATGACGTTGGCCCGCCACCTGCGCGATCACCGCGATGTGACGGTGATGACCAATGGCCTGAACATCGCCTGGGAACTGGCCAACGCCGCCGGCATCACCGTGCTGCTGACCGGCGGCCTGCTGCGCCAGCAATCGCTGTCGCTGCAGGGCAGCCAGGCCGAAGCCAGCCTCAACTCCTACAGTTTCGACACGCTGTTCCTGGGCGTGGATGGCCTGGACCTGCAGTTCGGCCTGACCACCCACGACGAAGCCGAAGCCCGCCTCAACCACCGCATGGTCGAACGCGCGCGGCGCATCGTGGTGCTCACCGACGCCTCCAAGTTCGGCCGCGTCAGCCTGCACCGCATCGCCCGCCTCGATCAGATCCACGCCATCATCACCGACGCCGGCATCGACGAGGCAACCCGCGAAGGGCTGCAGCGGCTGGGCATCGAAGTGATCATCGCCGAGCCCCCCGCATGACCGATACCCGCTCCCTGCACGGCCGCATCCTCACTCCGCTGGGCTGGCGTCGCGGTCAGGTCCAGTTCGATTCGCACGTGCGCCAGCTGCAGGTGGACGACCACAGCGGCGGCGATGACCCGCAGCTGCCGGTGATCCTGCCCGGCTTCATCGACCTGCACGTGCATGGCGCGGCCGGCGTGGACCTGATGCAGGGCGGCGATGTGGCCCGCACCATCGCCCGCACCCATGCACGCTTCGGCACCACCACGCTGCTGGCGACCACCATGACCGCCGGCCTGGACGAGATCGAATACGCGCTGCAGGGCGTTGCGGCCACGATGGCAGCGCCCGATGCCGATGCCGCCTGCATCGCCGGCGTGCACCTGGAAGGCCCCTTCATCAGCCCGCAGCGCCTGGGCGCACAGCCCAACCGCACGATCGAGGCGACGATGGCGCTGGTGCAGCAGCTGCACGCACTGGCACCGATCCGGGTGATGACGCTGGCGCCCGAGATCGGCGAGCACACTGCGCTGATTCCCGCGCTGTCCGCACTCGGCATCCGCGTGCAGCTCGGCCATAGCGCCGGCACCTATGAGGAAGGCGTGGCCGCATTGCAGGCGGGTGCTTCCGGCTTCACCCATCTGTTCAACGGCATGACCGGCGTCGACCACTACCGGCCTGGCATCGCCGCGGCTGCCCTGGCGCACGCGCAGTACGCCGAGATCATTCCCGACCTGCAGCACATCCACCCCGGCGTGATCCGTCTGGCCGCACGCGCGATTCCACGCCTGTACGCGGTGACCGACGCGACCGCCGCCACTGGCATGCCCGATGGCGAGTACGCGCTGGGCGAGCAACGCGTGCACAAGTGCGGCGGCTGCGTGCGCCTGGCCACCGGCTCGCTGGCCGGCAGCGCGCTGACCATGGACCAGGCGCTGCGCAATCTGGTGCAGGTGGGATTGGAACTGGCTGACGCGTCGCAACGCGTGTCCACCTTCCCCGCCGATTACCTGGGCTTGAGCGATCGCGGCCGCATTGCGCCCGACGCCCGTGCCGACCTGGTGGTGCTGGATGCGGAACTGCGCCTGCAACAGGTCGTGGTCGGTGGCCGTGTGATCGACCTGCACTAGGCGACGCACGTCTGTAGAGCCGAGCCATGCTCGGCTGCTTTTCGCACCGACATCGACGACGTCCGCGCCGCGCTTTGCGCGGCAAGCCGAGCATGGCTCGGCTCTACACGAAGCGCGCAAGCGCATTGCATCAGCCACGCACCATCCCGTTAGTCCAGGAACGAGTCGATGACCGCAGCCACTGCACCTGCCGTACCCGCTTCCACCGCCCCGCGCTGGCCCGTTCGCTACCTGCTCTTCATCGGCGGCCTCGGTGGCCTGCTGTACGGCATCGACATCGGCATCATCGCCGGCGCCCTGCCTTACCTTGAAGCCACCGCCAGCCACGCCTGGCAGCTCAGCAGCCAGCAGCTCGGTTTCGTCGTCGCCGCGGTGCTGCTGGGCAGCGTGCTGTCCTCGCTGTTCGCCGGCATGATCGCCGACCTCATAGGCCGTCGCGGTGCGATGCTGCTGGCCGGCATCCTGTTCACCGCCAGCATCCCGATCATGGCGCTGGCGTCGGGCTACACCCCGCTGCTGCTGGGGCGCCTGCTGCAGGGTGTCAGCGGTGGCCTGATCGGCGTGGTCATCCCGCTGTACCTGGCCGAAGTGCTCAGCCCCGAGCGGCGCGGTCGCGGCGCGGCGATGTTCCAGCTGCTGCTGACCGTCGGCCTGGTGCTGGCAGCGTTGATCGGCCTGTACCACGCGCATGCCGTGGACGCCGCCGCAGAAGCGGTGCGCTCGCTGCCGGTCGCGCAGCAGGCGCAGGAACTGTTCACGGTGAAGGACCACGCCTGGCGCACCATCTTCTGGACCTGCCTGGCGCCGGGCCTGTTGTTCTGCGCCGGCATCTTCTGGCTGTCCGAATCGCCGCGCTGGCTGGTGCGCCGTGGCCGTATCGATGATGCCCGCCGCAGCCTGCAACGCGTGCTGCCCGCTGCCGACGTCGAGCCCACGCTGGCGCAGATCCAGGCGCCGGAATCGAGCAGCAGCAGCGGCAAGCGCGACCCGCTGCTCAGCCGCCGCTACGTGGTGCCGTTCGTGTTGGCCTGCGTGGTGCTGGCCTGCACCCAGGCCACCGGCATCAACTCGGTGCTGGCCTATGCGGTGAACATCCTCAACCAGGCAGGCCTGTCCGGCTCGGTCGCCAACGGCGCCGACGTGGCGATCAAGCTGCTCAATGCAGTGATGACCGTGGTCGCGCTGCTGCTGGTCGACCGCAAGGGCCGCAAGTTCCTGCTGATGCTGGGCAGCGGTGGCATCTGCGTTGCCTTGCTGGCCGCAGCAACGCTGTTCTTCCAGGCCGAACGTGGCCGCGCCGACGTGCAGCCGCAGCTGCAGGCCGCAGTAAGTGGCGATGGCCTTCAGCTGGTACTCGATGACGTGCAGTGGCAGCGTCTTGCCAGGGGTATCGACCCCGAGGGCCGGCCACTGCAGTTGACCGTGTCCTACGCCTATGGCGACTTCACCAACGTGCGCGCCCTGCGCAGCGACAACCTGACCGACCGCGAGCTGCGCATCGAACGCGCCGGCACCGTGCAGCCGGACAGCGTCATCGGCGCGTTCTTCCGCACGTTGCACCTGAATCCGTTCGCCGACCCGGCCAGTGCCGCGCAGGCACCGCTGCGCATCGAGCAGGCACGCATCGGCCCGATCCCGCCGCCCGCGCATGGCTGGGCCGTCGCCACCTGCATCCTGGTGTTCGTGGCGTTCTTCGCGGTTGGCCCCGGCGTGTGCGTATGGCTGGCGCTGTCCGAGCTGATGCCCAACCGCATCCGCTCCAACGGCATGAGCATCGCGCTGCTGATCAACCAGTTCGTGTCCACCACCATTGCCGCGATCTTCCTGCCGACGGTGGGGCACTACGGCTACGCCAGCATGTTCCTGTTCTGGGCGGGCTGCACGTTCGTGTTCTTCCTGGTGGCCGCGTTGTGGCTGCCGGAAACCAAGGGCCGCTCGCTGGAAGAGATCGAAGCCGGGTTCGCCCGGTAGCGGTCGACCTTGGTCGACCTCCGCGCGCAGCGCGGAGGTCACATGGCTGGATCAAAGCGCGACTTTCAGTCGACGCTACCCATCGCGCTGCCGCAGCAAAGCAGCCCTCAGCGCAGCTTGCGCAGCTTGAACGCCACCAGCACCTGCAGCACGCCGTACAGCAGGCTGCCGATGCCGATCCACAACGTGGTTACCGCCACGCCGGCATACGGGTTGGCTGCAAACAGCAGGCCCAGCACGATGGCCAGCACACCGCTGAGGATCAGCAGCCACTCACCCTGGATCTGCTTGCGTACGCGAATGGCGAAGACGATGCGGTAGATACCCGCCACCAGCAGCCATGCCGCCAGGAACAGCACCAGCACGCTGGCAGTGGCCAGCGGATTGATCACGGCCAGGATGCCGAAGCCCAGCGAGGCGACCACGTACAGCAGCAGCCAGCCGCGCGAGGCGCCGCTGGCACCGGTGATCAGCGCCAGCAGGCTGATGACGCCCTCGACGATGGCCATCACACCCAGCGTCCACGCCAGCGCGATGGCCGCCGACATCGGCCAGCCGATCGCGATGATGCCGAAGCCCAGCGCGACCAGACCGTACAGCAGCAGGATCCACCAGCTGCGTCCAACGGCCGACAACAAGGGAGACAAGGGGGAATTCATGACCACTCCTTCGATCCGGGTTCATGGCCATCCTAGCCCTTGCGGATGAAAGGGGCGATCACGGAACGCGAGCGCAGACCCACGCACGCACCTCTCCTGCGCCCACCAGCCGCAAGGTCTCTGCAATCTCCAGCACGGTACTGCCGGTGGTCATCACGTCGTCCACGATGGTCAGCCGCGCTGGGACGGCGCCGCGCACATCGAAGGCGTCGAACAGGTTGTCGCGGCGCTGCTCGGCGCTGCGTTCGGACTGCGGCGCGGTATGGCGACGACGATACAATCCGCGCCACGTCGGCATCCGCAGCAGGCGACACAGCTCCGCGGCCTGATCGTAGCCACGCTGGCGCAGCCGCTTGCGGTGCAGTGGCACGGGTACCAGCGGCGCGCACGACCATGGCGGCGGGTTGCGCAACATCAACTGCGCAAGCAGGCGTCCGGCAGCCAGATCCTGATGGAACTTGTAGCGGACCAGCAATTGATCGACCGGCGGCAGGTACAACAGACTGGCATGGGTCGCGGCCTGCGCTGGTGGATCGTCGCGGCAGGTCCCGCAGATGGGCAGGGCTTCATCTGGTAGCGGCAGCGCGCAGCGAAGGCAGGCGCGACCCGCCCACGGCAGCTCGGCGAGGCAGGCGGGGCAGAGATCGAGGGTGTCATGGCCGCGCTCGCTGCAGACCAGGCAGCGCAGGGGCAGCAGCAGGCCAAAGGCAGCCTGCAATGGTTCACCAAGGGCAGAAGGCAGTGGGAAGCGCATGCCGCAGCATCGCCCTGCAAGCGCAGGCTGCCCATCGGTGAAAGGGCTGCATGCATGTCAGTACAGCGAGCGTTGGCCTTTGGGGACCGCGTCTTGCGCGGCCGTAAGCCTGCATCGCACCCGCTACCGCGCGCTTGCCCTCCACCACGCGGATGCCCGGGCCGCGCTTGGCCGAGAAATAGGTCACGTGGGGGCGGGCGCGATCGAAGGGATCGCGGGTGATCATCACGCCCGAACTGTCCGAGGGCGCGGCAAACCATCCCGGCGGATCTGGCGCCAGCTATCATCACTATGGGCACGGTTGCCCTGGACGGATCTCTGCCGCATGGACGGACTGACGCTTGTCAAAGCAACCGCGCAGGACGCGGATGTGGTCTTCAGACTGATGCAGCTGTACTACTTCGAAGCTTCGGCCTGGAGTGATGAGGAGATCCGTGCCGATGGTCTCTACGACTGCGCACTTGCCGATGTCCAGGCCCGGCTGCAGGAAGAGCCCGAGTGGACCCGTCTGCTCTGGCTCGATGGCCTGCTGTGTGGATTCGTCCAGGTGGATGACGTCGAGTTCCAGGGGCGGCGCGTGCCAGAGTTGGCGGATCTGTTCATCCTTCCAAAGCATCGGGGTAAAGGCATTGCGTCTGCGGTGGTTGCAGACCTTGTTCGGCCAACAACGGGGGAATGGTTGCTGGCCACATTCCGCAAGGACCATACTGCGCACGCATTCTGGGAGCGGAATCTTGCAAAGATGGGAATGGCTTGCAGCGTCCCAGCCGGGTCAGAAGGGACAGACTTCCGCGTGTTCCTGATCAGGGCGAAATGACGAGGAGGCGCGCCACTCACGGCGGCGTCTCATCGCTGATCCTTCATGGCGAGGAAACGGGCATTGATCGGGAACAGCGTGCCTCATGCAGCCGCCGGTCCTTGGCGGGCTATTTCAGGAGCGGCTGCACGTCGACAATCCGTACGTCGTGCATCTGCTCGAGGTACGCATCCAGGTACGCCTTGTGTGAGGCGCCGACAATCACCAGCGTACGCATTCCCGGAGTCGGTCCCATCAGGTCGCGGATGTTCGCCGCCATGCGCAGGTTGCGCGTCTCCCACGAGGTGACGTAAAGGCGCCCGTAGCCCTGCGGAGACGGTTCCTCCAGCGCGGCACCGTAGTCGCTTTGGAAGGTGACCGATGCCACGTCAGGTGCGTTGTAGCGGCGATACATCGCCAGTGCCTTCTGCGGGGTATCGACCTGCACTTCCAGGGTGCCGAACATCGTTCCCCGCTGTTTGGTCGCCGGGTTGTCCCAGGCCTTCCTGACCGCAGCTGCATAGGCCTTGGGATCGGGGCCAAACTGGTCGGAGCTGTGGTCATCCATCGGCCACAACCGCTCGTGGCCAAGACGGACGGCGAGGGCTGCGGCGATGAGCGTGTTTTCATTGCGGCTGACGCGCAGCGCTTCCAGCACCGCAACCAGATCCTGGTCCAGGCCGTCGCCTGCCTGCCGATCCGCTTCGGGGAGGCGCAGCCATTGCACCAGTGCCGAATCGCGTTCGCCGGCGGCCAGGAACGTAGCGGCAAGCGTGCGCCGTTGCGCGGCCGTGGGATGTGCGGGCCAGGTCGCCAGCATCTTGTCTGCCGCCGCGTTCGCTGCCGCCACATCAAGACCCGTTGCTTTCTCCGCCGCCGAAACATCGGGGCAGTAGTCCTTCACCGTATATCGGTAGCGGGAGGGGTATCGCCGCAGCATGTCGCACTGCTGGCCCGAAACGGCTTCGATCGCAATGGCCTTCGGCTGCCACGCTGCGAGCCGGTCGATCAGGGTACCCAGCGATGAGGGATCGAAGGTTTTCGGCAGTACCGCCAG
Organism: Stenotrophomonas sp. HMWF023; assembly: GCF_003060985.1. Taxonomy (NCBI): domain Bacteria; kingdom Pseudomonadati; phylum Pseudomonadota; class Gammaproteobacteria; order Lysobacterales; family Lysobacteraceae; genus Stenotrophomonas; species Stenotrophomonas sp. HMWF023. The sequence continues at coordinate 33,162 of NZ_QAIJ01000141.1, read as the reverse complement.
GTGCGCGCTGCCGAGCACCATCACTTCGTTCGGCACCCCGTGCTGCGGCCCTTTGTGGGCGCGCGGGTCGAAGGTCTGTGCCTGCGCCGTTCCTGCAAGCATCCCCACCGCCAGCAGCGAGCCGATCAACGAGCTGATCAACACTCGCCGTCCCCACATCCCCTGCATCATTCCCTGTTGCATATGGCTCGCCGTTGAAGCGCCTGTTCAGCGCATAGCGGCGCAGATTCCATCGCCGCAGTTTCTTTGTCAACAGCGCTTGTTCTGTCTCCGTCGAGGCTGTACGCAGTCGGACAGCGCTGTGGACGAAACTCCGAACGGATCGACGTCAGGCACGCGTAAGCGCGATCCACCGGTAGCCGAAGTAAACGGCCCCTGCGACCACGGGCACCAGACTTATCCAGAGCGGCAACCCGAGCACGAAGAACATGAGTGTGGCGGCGGCGAGCGCGAGAATCGACAGCCCGATCACCCGGATATCAAACAGCGCGATGTCCGCTGCGTCTTCTTTCCAGGTGTTTTGCGCCCGGCCCCTGCTGGTGCGCTGCCGACGCAGCAGCCATACATCGGAGACGAAGCTGGCTATCCCTTCCAACAGATCACCGATGAAACCGGACATGGACGATCCCTGACGGCCGGATTGAAGGGGTAGATCTTCATGGCGCGCGCGTTGGCGCGTCAAGCGATCATTCCCGGGGCCCGGGAGAGCCGATCCAGCGTGAAGGATCGTGGCATCCGCCGCTTGACAGGCAACCAGGATGTCCTGACTCTCCGCAGCATGACTATCGACGTTGAACACCTGAGCCTGCGCGAACTGAACGCCCTTGTGACTGCTGCCGAGCAGCGGAGGGCGCTGGTCGCCAGCCGCCGCCCCGTGGCCGTCGTCCGCCGCAAGCTGATCGCCTTCGCTGCGCAGTGCGGCTACACGATCGAGGAACTGATCGGCACCGCGCCCGCCGAGGCCACGGCGCCGGCGAGAAAACCCGCCGCACGACGCAAGCCCGGCAAGGTAGCCGCCAAGTACCGCGATCCGGACAACAAGCGCAACACGTGGTCGGGCCGCGGCCGGATGCCGCGCTGGCTTGCCGAGAAGACCAAGCATGGTCGCAGCCCCGCTGATTTCCTGATTCCCGGGCTGGGCCGGTCCGCCGCTAGCAAGACCAGCACGATCGGCCAGCGAACGGTCTTCAAACAAGGCTGACTGCAGACGCTGGGCGCCCGGAGCGGACGCTGGCCGGCCGCTCACGGCGGCGTCTCATCGCTGAACCGTGCAGCCAACGCGCGCGTTTCCGGGTACGGCGGTGCATCTGCTGGTCTGCCTGCTGCGTACCTTCCATGCCCCCATGCCGGGGGCGGAAGTACCCAGGAGACGCACCATGCACGCTCTTCTTCAACGTATCGCCCTCACCGCCAGCCTTGCTGTGCTCTGCGGCACCGCCTCGGTCAGCTTCGCCGCCGACACGGTGATGGTCGGTGGCGCTGCGATGTACCCCAACAAGACCATCGTCGAGAACGCCCTCAACTCCAGGGACCACACCACGCTGGTGGCCGCCGTGAAGGCCGCCGGGCTGGTGGACACGCTCAATGGCAAAGGACCGTTCACGGTCTTTGCACCCACCAACGAAGCATTCGCCAAGCTGCCCGCAGGCACGGTCGACACTCTGGTCAAGCCGGAGCACAAGGCAGACCTGACCAAGATCCTGACCTACCACGTGGTCGCCGGCACCCATACCTCGCAGCAGTTGATGACCGACGCCAGGAAGCACGGCGGCACGGTGTCGCTGAAAACCGTGGAAGGCGAGCCGCTGACCGTGAAGCTGCACGACGGCGCGCTTTGGGTGGTTGATGCCAAGGGCGGCAAGGCAGCCATCAGCATTGCCGATGTCAGGCAGTCCAATGGCGTGATCCATGTCGTGGACACGGTACTGATGCCGAAGTGATCTGATGCGCCGGGCGGGCATTCAACGCAATGCCCCGCTCGGTGCATGGCTCGTGCACGCTGGCCGCTTACTGCATCGTAGCGATGGCAGTTACCTGCAACGCCATCCAGCCGCTCACTCCTCGCCCAGCGCCACCGGCAACGGTACCTTGCGGATCAACTTGAGCGCGCGTCCTTCCAGCACGTAGAAGAACGCGAAGTTGCCGGTCCTTGCGTAGTTGTCGTCGAACTCCCCGCCCTCGGCCACTACCAGCGCGCTGTGCGGATCAACCTTGACCACCATCGGGCCGAGCTCTCCGCCGAGCGATGGCGTAGCCAGCTTGCCGCTGCGCTTGCTGACGAAGGTCATCGAAACACAACTGGTTCCGCAACCCCAGCCCACCAGCGTGTACTCGCCGGCAAAGCCGACCTCTCCGTCCTTCAGGGCTGCAGACAGGCGCGTCCTGAACATGCGGGCACGTGGATCGCTGAGATCCAGCGATGCGGTCGGCCCGCTGTAGATCTTTGTCACGGGGTAGTCGGCGAACCTGGGATTGCCGCCTTCACCATTGAAGATCGCCTCGCGGATGCGTGCGTTTTCTGCGACCTGTGCGGCAGTCGGGCCAATGGAACTTGCGGCATCCGTGGTATCCGGGGCGCTTGTCTGCATCGCCTCCACCTGCGTTGCCGAGCAAAGGGTCAGTCCTGCGCCGGCCACAGCCAGCGGGATGGTCAGCAATATGCCCCTTCTGAACATACTCATCTCCTCAAGACACCCTATTGCTCTGCACATGCTTCAGCGGCAAGCGAACAGACTTGCACGACAGCGGCGACCTGCGGCGTTTCTTCCGCATGCCTGCAGTCCTGCAACCAGATCAATACGTGCTGCCCCACCTTCAGGTCGGTCTCCTCGATACCGCCGCCATAGACCGTCCACAGACCAGTGCCATCGTTGACGATAGTGCGGTGAACCAAGCCTGCTTTGGTCTGGACCGTCAGCCGGTGATCGTGGATCTTCACGATCTTCCCCGTCACCGAGGGCGGCGAGGGAGGAATGTCATCGCCATCGGCAGCCGGGAGCACGCACTGCGTCGTCGCCAGAGCGATGCCGGGAATGGGGGTCAGCATCAAGGCAGTGGCAATGGCCGTCACCTGCAGCGCGTTCGCCGCCACGGCCTTCAGTACGGCGATCAATGGGTTGTTCATGGCAATCCTTTGCGTGAGCGCCCAGTCTAAACCTCGGACGCAATGTAAACTTATCAATATCCTCAACAGTTGACAGCTCGCCACGAGCCACCCAGACTGCGCCCTCGCTCCAGCCCTTCCAAGGTCCCGCCATGGCAACCGCCATCCGCCACGACTGGCACCACGACGAACTGCAGGCGCTGTTCGACCTGCCCTTCCCGGAACTGCTGTTCCGCGCCTCCGCCGTCCACCGCGAGCACTTCGACCCGGCCCAGGTGCAGGTCTCCACGTTGTTGTCGGTGAAGACCGGTGGCTGCCCGGAAGACTGCGCGTACTGCCCGCAGGCGCAGCGCTACAGCACCGGGGTCAACGCACAGAAGCTGATGGACACCGACGCGGTGCTGGCCAAGGCGCGCCAGGCGAAGGCGGCCGGTGCCTCGCGATTCTGCATGGGTGCGGCCTGGCGTTCGCCGAAAGACCGTGACATTCCGAAAGTGGCTGCGATGATCGCCGGAGTGAAGGCGCTGGGCCTGGAAACCTGCGCCACGCTGGGCATGCTCAGTGGCGAACAGGCGCGCGCGTTGAAGGACGCCGGCCTGGACTACTACAACCACAACCTCGATACCGCGCCGGACTACTACGACTCGATCATCCACACCCGGCAGTATCAGGATCGCCTGGATACGCTGGGGCACGTGCGCGATGCGGGGCTGAAGACCTGCTGCGGCGGCATCGTCGGCATGGGTGAGACCCGCGCGCAGCGCGTCGGCCTGCTGCTGGCGCTGGCCACGTTGCCGGCGCATCCAGATTCGGTGCCGATCAACAAGCTGGTGCAGGTCGCCGGCACGCCGCTGCATGGCAGTGCCGAGCTGGACCCGTTCGAGTTCGTGCGCATGATCGCCGTGGCACGCATTGCCATGCCGCGTTCGATGGTGCGGCTGTCGGCCGGTCGCGAAGCGATGAGTGACGAACTGCAGGCGCTGTGCTTCCTGGCTGGCGCCAACTCCATCTTCTATGGCGACAAGCTGCTGACCACCGGCAACCCGGAAAGCGAGCGCGACATGGCCCTGTTCGCACGGTTGGGCCTGCAGCCGATGGCGGTGCAGGTGGACGCCGACGGTCACGACCATGGCGGCACCGTGCATGCCGATATCAGCGCCGATGCCCCCAGCTGCGGCTGCGCCCACGCGGCCTGAGCCGGCGGCCAAGCAGGCGTCGCGGCAACGCGCTACCCTAGCCGCCCCGTCGCCGCATCCAGCCGCCATGGCACGCCCCGACCTCACCGCCCGCCTCCAAGCCCAGCGCGCGTTGCGCGATGCACAAGGCCGTCGCCGCCCACGGCGCACGGTCACCCGTCGCGATGGTGTGCGCCTGGAAGTCGATGGGCGCTGGCTGACCGGCTTCTGCAGCAACGATTACCTGGGCCTGGCCCAGCAGTTCAGCGTGGTCAACGCACTGCAGGACGCCGCCGCGCGTGAAGGGACCGGTGCCGGTGCTTCGCATCTGGTCTGCGGCCACCACGCACTGCATGACGCATTGGAGCGCGAAGTTGCCGAGTGGCTCGGTTACCCGCGTGCGCTGCTGTTCGGCAGTGGCTTCGCCGCCAACCTGGCCGTGCAGCAGGCGCTGCTGAGCGAAGAAAACGATGTCTGCGTGCAGGACAAGCTCAACCACGCCAGCCTGCTCGATGCCACGCGGCTGGCCGGCGCGCGTCTGCGCCGCTACCCGCACCTGGATGCGGAAGGTGCGATGCGCCAGCTCAAGCATGCGCCCGATGGCGCGGCGATGCTGGCCACCGACGGTGTCTTCAGCATGGATGGCGATATCGCGCCGCTGCGTGCGCTGTCGCTGGTCGCGCGCCTGCAGCAGGCGTTGTTCTACGTGGACGATGCGCATGGCGTGGGCGTGCTCGGCGATGGCCGTGGCGCGGTCGCCACCGCCGGCCTGGGCGTGGACGATGTGCCGCTGCAGCTGGTCACCCTGGGCAAGGCGCTCGGCGGTTCCGGCGCGCTGGTGCTCGGCCGCGAAGACCTGATCGAGCATCTGGCCGAAACCGCACGCCCCTACATCTACACCACCGCCATGGCGCCGGCATTGGCGGCATCCGCGCTGGAAGCGGTGCGGCTGGCCCGACGCGATCATTGGCGGCGCGCGAAGCTGGCCGATCTGATTGCACTGTTCCGCGGCGAAGCGCGCCGTCATGGGCTGGATCTGATGGCATCGGAAACGCCGATCCAGCCGTTGCTCTGTGGCGACGACCACACCGCCATGGCGATGTCGCAGGCGCTGGAACAGGCCGGCTGGCTGGTCGGCGCGATCCGCCCACCGACCGTGCCGGAGGGCAAGGCGCGTCTGCGCGTCACCTTGTCCGCGCTGCACACCACCGAACAGGTGCGCGGTCTGGTCGAAGCCATCGCCGTTGCACGCGACCGCGTGGCCTTTGCCGCGCGCGAAGTACTGCCGCCGTCGTTGCCGGCGCTGGCCTGAGTGATCGTGTAGTTCCCCATGCATATCGAAGTGACCGGCCATGGGCCGGACCTGGTACTGATCCACGGCTGGGCCCTGCAGGGTGGCGTGTTTGCGCCGCTGGTGCAGCGTCTGGCCGATCGGTTCACGCTGCACCTGGTCGACCTGCCCGGCCACGGCCACAGCCGAGACGACAGCACGCCGCTGCGTCTGCCGTTCGTGGTCAACGCCATTGCCACGGCCACGCCGCCGGCGGTGTGGTGCGGTTGGTCACTGGGCGGCCTGTTCGCGCTGCACGCGGCGGCCACGCTGCCGAAGGTACGTGGCCTGGCAATGATCGCCGCCACCCCGCGCTTCGTGCGCGGTGATGACTGGCCGCACGCCGTGGAGCCCTCAGTGTTCGAGCAGTTCGGTCGTGACCTGGCGCAGGACTTCAGTGGCACCCTGGAACGTTTCCTGGCACTGGACGTGATGGGTTCGGCGCATGCCCGCGAGGAACTGCGCACCCTGCGCCAGCGCCTGGTCGAACGCGGTGCGCCTACCGAACGCGCACTGCGCGAGGGCCTGCAGCTGCTGGAGAACACCGACCTGCGCGGCGCCCTGCCCGCACTGGGCAAGCCCAGCCTGTGGATTGCCGGCCAGCGTGACCGTCTGGTCTCTCCCGCTGCAATGCAGGCCGCTGCCGCGCTGGTACCGGGCGGGCAGTCGCTGACCGTCGCCCATGGCGGCCACGCCCCCTTCCTCGGCCATGCCGATGAAGTGGCAGCCGCTCTGCAACACTTCGTTGCCGGCCTGTCACCGGCCGATGGCGGACAATGATCTTCCCTACGCTTCTGCAGGACTGACGCATGGATCTGGGCATTTCCGGCCGCTGGGCACTGGTCTGCGGCGCCAGCAAGGGGCTTGGCCTGGGCTGCGCACGGGCGCTGGTGGGCGAAGGCGTGAACGTGGTCATCGTCGCCCGCGGTGACGCTGCGCTGCAGGCCGCGGCTGCGGAACTGCGCGCGCTGCCCGCTGCCGCTGAAGTGCGCGCCATCGCCGCCGACGTCACTACCGAGGCGGGCCG
>NZ_QAIJ01000141.1:26010-26517 GCF_003060985.1 Stenotrophomonas sp. HMWF023 | reverse complement strand
CCCAAGCGCTGGCCGCCTGCCCGCAGGTCGACATCCTGGTGACCAACGCCGGTGGCCCGCCGCCGGGCGACTTCCGCACGTTCGAGCGCGACGACTGGATCGCTGCGCTGGACGCCAACATGCTGGCGCCGATCGCGCTGATCCGCGCCACCGTGGACGCGATGATCGAACGCGGCTTCGGCCGCATCGTCAACATCACCTCGTCATCGGTGAAGGCACCCATCGATACGCTGGCGCTGTCCAACGGCGCGCGCAGCGGCCTGACCGGCTTTGTCGCCGGGCTGGCGCGGCGCACCGTCGCCCACAACGTCACGATCAACAATCTGCTGCCCGGCCAGTTCGATACCGATCGCCTGCGCGCCAACTTCGCACACGCCGCCGACCAGGACGGGGACGTGCAGGCCGTGGCCGAACGCCGCCGCCAGCAGATCCCCGCCGGCCGCTTCGGTACGCCGGACGAATTCGGCGCCGCCTGCGCCTTCCTGTGCAGTGCACAGGCGGGTTACC
>NZ_QAIJ01000141.1:12283-26000 GCF_003060985.1 Stenotrophomonas sp. HMWF023 | reverse complement strand
ATAAGAGACTTTCGCAATGCCGTCCCACTTCGATGCCCGCCATGTCCGCCGCGCCTTCGCCCGCGCCGCCACCAGCTACGACGCTGCCGCCGCCCTGCAGCGCGAGGTGCAGTCGCGGCTGCTGGAATCGCTGGATTACCTGGAGGCGCGCAAGCCCGAGGTGGTGCTGGATATCGGCGCCGGCACCGGCCATGCCAGCGCGCTGATGAAGAAGCGCTGGCCGAAGGCGCAGGTGATCGCGCTGGACGTGGCACTGCCGATGCTGGACCAGGCCAAGCGCCAGGCTGGCTGGTGGAAGCCGTTCCAGCGCCTGGCCGCCGATGCCACCGCGCTGCCGTTGGCTGACAACAGCGTGGACGTGATCTTCAGCAACCTGTGCCTGCAATGGGTGGATGACCTGCCCGCGGTGTTCGCCGGTTTCCGCCGCGTGCTCAAGCCCGGTGGGCTGCTGCTGTGTTCAACCTTCGGGCCGGAAACGCTGGTCGAACTCAATGAAGCCTTCGCCGCCGCCGATGACCGGCCGCATGTCAGCCGCTTCGCGCAGATCGCCCAGTTCGGCGATGCGCTGATGATGGCCGGCTTCCGCGACCCGGTACTCGACCGCGACCTGTTCACCCTCACCTACGACGATCTGCCCTCGTTGATGCGCGAGCTGCGCGCGATGGGTGCGACCAACGCACGGGTCGATCGCCGCCATACGTTGACCGGTCGCGGGCGGTTTGCGGCAGCCGCAGCGGCGTACGAACCGATGCGCCGTGACGATGGCAAGCTGCCCAGCAGCTGGGAAGTGATCTACGCCCATGCCTGGGCACCCGACCCGGGCGCACCGATCCGCGAAGGCGGGCATGACATTGCTTCCGTGCCGGTGTCGGCAATTCCGATCCGGCGCAAGCAGACCTGATTCGAAGGCGCCGCCGGGCATGGCCCGGCGCTACCGGGCGCGCGTTATGGGTAGCGCCGGGCCATGCCCGGCGAGCGCAGCGGCAGCCGCTCAGGTGTTGGCCGGCGAACTCAGCGGCGGCCGCACAAGATCGCGGTGGAAGAAGTAGATCTCCTGCACCAGGAAGCGCCAGCTGGTATGGAAGCTGCGGAAGCGCGTGCTCGGCGTGGACGATGCCAACGCCTGGATGCCCAGCGCCTTGCTCAGGCGCAGCGCGCGCGCCATGTGCAGCGGGTCGCTGACGATGATCACCGAATGCAGCTTGCGCTGGTCCATCAGCCGCTTGGCTTCGACCAGGTTCTGCACGGTATTGCGCGAGGCGGTCTCGATGAGGATCGCGTCATCGGGAATGCCGTGCTTGAGCGCGTAGCGCCGCGCCACCTGCGATTCCGAGAAGCGCGCGCCGGTGCCGCCATAACCGCCAGTGAAGATCAGCAGTGGCGCATAGCCGGCGTCGTACAGATCCAGGCCATGGCGGATGCGCTCTTCAAATACCGGCGACGGCTTTGAATCATAGGCGGCCGCGCCGAGCACGATGATCGCGTCCGCCTTGGCGGCCTGGTCGCGTTCGCCGACCCAGACGATCCAGGCGGTCACACCCAGCAGCCAGATCACCAGCAGCACGAACAACCGCCACAACCAACCGAGCAGGCCGGTACGTTCGCGATGGCGGCCGCGGCTCACGGCGCTCCCCAACGCAGGGCAGGCAGATCGACATTGCCGCCGGACAGGACCAGTCCCACGCGCAGGCCGGCGAAGCGCGCAGGCTGCGCAAGCACCGCCGCCAGCACGATCGCCGAGGACGGCTCGACCACCTGCTTGAGCACGTCCCACAGCAGGCGCATCGCCGCCACGGTCGCGGCATCATCAACCACGATGACCTCGGCGCCCGCGGCCTGCAGCAACGCGAAGTTGGGCGCACCGATCAGCGTGCGCAGTCCATCGCAGATCGTGTCCGGAGCAAATGCCTCCTGTCGCTTGCCGGCGGCCAGCGAACGGGCGGTGTCGTCGGCGCCGGCCGGCTCGGCCAGCACCAGCCGGGTGCCCGGGCTGGCGTGCTGCAGGGCCAACGCGGTGCCACTGGCCAGGCCACCGCCGCCCACCGGCACCACCAGCACGTCGAACGGACCCGCGCTGTGCAGCAGCTCCAGCGCGGCCGTGCCCTGCCCGGCCATCACAGCCGGGTTGGTGTACGGGTGAACCAGGGTAGCGCCGGTATCGGCCTGCACCTTGGCGCAGGTGGCTTCGCGGTCGGCGATGGTGGCCGGGCAGCGCCAGAGGGTGGCACCATGCCGGGCAATGTTGGCCAGCTTGGCGGCCACTGCCCCTTCGGGCACCACCACATGGCAGGGAATGCCCCGCGTGCGGGCAGCCAGCGCCAAGGCGGCGCCGTGGTTGCCGGAGGAATGGGTTACCACGCCGGCACTGGCGTGATCGGCATCCAGCGACCACACCGCATTGCAGGCGCCACGGAACTTGAACGCGCCACCCCGCTGCAGGTGCTCGGCCTTGAACGCCAGTCGCGCACCGGCCAGTGCGTCCAGCGTGCGCGAGCGCAGCACCGGGGTCACGCTGGCATGGGGCGCGATCCGCGCGGCGGCGGCAAGGACGTCATCAGCGCGGGGCAACAGTGAATCGCTCATGACGCAAGATTAACGTATGCCTCCGCGCTGGCGAGGGCGCCATCGGTCATGCCAGCATGATGGCGTACACCGCCATTCATCCTGGCCGGCGGAGTTAAGGGCTGATTCAACGCCGGCGGCTGAAGCTGCCTGCATACCCGTCCTCTGGGGGGACCCATCATGAAAACGCGCCTGATGCTTGCCGGTGGCCTGTTGCTGGCCCTGACCGGTTGCACCACTTACGACTATGTCGGTGGCCGCAGCGGTGGTTACTACCACGGTGCGCCGTCGGTCGAGTACCGCTACCCCAATGGTTACCCCTATGACGCCGGCTACCCGTATTACGGTGGCTACGGTGGCTACGGCGGTGGCTATTACGGCTACGGCGGCCCGTACTACCAGCGGCCGATCTACCGCCCGCCGCACAACAACCACCGCCCGCCACCGCGTCCCGGCAATGGCGGCGAGAACCGTCCGCCACCGCCGCCGCGCCAGAACAATGGCGGCTCGCCGTGGCGCAACATGGATTCGATGCGTCGGCCGTCGCAGCCCGCGCAGCGGGTCGAGCGCCCCTCGCCGCCGCCGCAGGCACGACCGGCTCCGGCTCCGCGTGCGCCGAGGATGAACAGTTCCCCCTGGCGCGCGATGGATCAAGAGAGATAGCTCACAGTTGCGGGTGTTTCGTCTTGCATTTCACACGGTCCAAGCCTCAATCTACGCAGGTGGTGACGGCCAGCGTCACAAAGTGACAAAAACGTTAAGGGCACGTCCCAAACAGCTCTGCGTCGATATCCGACAGGAACATCTGGATCCCCCCTGTTCCGGCCCTGTCGGATGTCGGCACCTTTGAAGACGAACGGCCCCGCATTGCGGGGCCGTTTGTTGTTCGGGCGCCGCGGGACAGTAGATCCACGCCATGCGTGGATGACGCTTTCCCGGAAGCCGCAAAAAAAACAGGGCCGGACAGTCCCCCGACTGCCGGCCCCTCTGCTTCCCCATCGTGCGCCTGTACCGGCCCCTGTTCCAATTCCGGTCACCAGCGCCTGCGGCGCCAGCCACGGTGGGTGCTATTGGGTTATCTGCAAATATCCTGCCAACTTTAGGGTTGATTTCGACGCCAGCCGACCGGCGCCGGCGTCCCTGCCCCGATTGGCGCTAAAATCGCCACCCCGGCGCGCGCCCAAGCTGCGCCCGCCCCCTTGCTGAACAGCCTCCATGATCGATTCCTTCCATCGTTACGACGTCATCGTCATCGGCGGTGGCCACGCCGGCACCGAGGCCGCGCTGGCTGCGGCCCGTACCGGCGTGCGCACCCTGCTGCTGACCCACAACATCGAAACGGTGGGGGCGATGAGCTGCAACCCGGCCATCGGTGGCATCGGCAAGGGCCATCTGGTCAAGGAAATCGACGCCCTCGGCGGTGCGATGGCGCACGCCGCCGACCGCGCCGGCATCCAGTGGCGCACGCTCAATGCCTCCAAGGGCCCGGCCGTGCGCGCCACCCGCTGCCAGGCCGATCGCAACCTGTACCGCATGGCGATCCGCGCCATCGTCGAGGGCCAAGCCAACCTGACCGTGTTCCAGGCGGCGGTGGATGACCTGGTCATCGAGGGCGACGCCGTGCGCGGGGTCATCACCCAGACCGGCCTGCGTTTCGACGCCGAGGCCGTGGTGCTTACCGCCGGCACCTTCCTGGCCGGCAAGATCCACGTCGGCCCGACCCAGTACGCTGCCGGCCGCATGGGCGACCCGCCGGCCACCACGCTGGCCGCGCGCCTGCGCGAGCGGCCGTTCCAGGTGGACCGCCTGAAGACCGGCACGCCGCCGCGCATCGACGGCCGTTCGCTGGACTACAGCGTGATGGACGAGCAGCCCGGCGACACGCCGCGCCCGGTGATGTCCTTCCTTGGTTCGGTGGATGAGCATCCGCAGCAGGTCAGCTGCTGGATCACCCACACCAGCGAGCAGACCCACCAGATCATCCGCGACGCCCTGCACCGCTCGCCGCTGTACAGCGGGCAGATCGAAGGCATCGGCCCGCGCTACTGCCCGTCCATCGAAGACAAGGTGGTGCGCTTCGCCGAGAAGACCAGCCACCAGATCTTCGTCGAGCCGGAAGGCCTGGGCATCGTCGAGATCTATCCCAACGGCATTTCCACCTCGCTGCCGTTCGACGTGCAGCTGGAGATGGTGCGCAGCATCCGCGGTTTCGCCAACGCGCACATCACCCGCCCCGGTTATGCCATCGAGTACGACTTCTTCGATCCGCGCGGGCTGAAGGCCTCGCTGGAAACCAAGCTGGTCGATGGCCTGTTCTTCGCCGGCCAGATCAACGGCACCACCGGTTACGAAGAGGCTGCCGCGCAGGGCCTGCTGGCCGGCCTCAATGCCGCTCGCCAGGTGCGTGGCCTGGAGGGCTGGTGCCCGCGTCGCGATGAAGCCTACCTCGGCGTGCTGGTCGATGACCTGATCACCCACGGCACCAACGAGCCGTACCGCATGTTCACCAGCCGCGCCGAATACCGCCTGCAGCTGCGCGAAGACAACGCCGACCAGCGCCTGACCCCTGCCGGCCGCGACATGGGCCTGGTTGATGACCGTCGCTGGAGTGCCTTCGAAACCAAGCAGGCCGCAGTGGCCGCAGAACGCACACGCCTGGGCGCGCTGTGGGCGACGCCGGCCAATGCGCTGGGCCGCGAAGTACAGGAAACGCTGGGCGTTGCGGTCAGCCGCGAAACCAACGTGCTGGACCTGATCAAGCGTCCGGAACTGGATTACGCGCAGCTGATGCAGGTGCCCTCGCTCGGCCCGGCCGTGGCCGATGGCAAGGTGGCCGAACAGGTGGAGATCGGGGTGAAGTACGCCGGCTACCTGGATCGCCAGCGCGAGGAGATCGAGCGCCAGCAGCGGCATGAAGCAACCCCGATTGCCGGCGATTTCGACTACGCCATCGTGCGCGGGCTGTCGGCCGAAGCACTGCAGAAGCTGGAGCGCGTTCGTCCGCAGACCATCGGCCAGGCACAGCGCATTCCCGGCATGACCCCGGCGGCTATCTCGCTGTTGCTGGTGCACCTGGAACGCGCGCGGCGCGGACGCGTGGCGTAACGCGGGATCGGCAAATGCCATCCACGCATGGCGTGGATCTACTTGCGGTCCGCTCTGGTAGGTGTCGACCTTGGTCGACACGGATGCATGAAGCATCCCGGTCGCGGTAGGCGCCCGCGGGGTCGGCATCGGCAGAACGCGTATCATCGTCGTGTCAGCCCCACCTGGAGACACCGATGACCCCGCTGCGCCCTTTCCGCGACAAGATGCCGGTGCTCGGCCAGCGCGTGTATGTCGATCCGGCCTGCACCATCATCGGTGATGTCGAACTGGCCGACGACGTGTCGGTCTGGCCGGGCACGGTCATCCGCGGCGATGTCAATTTCGTCCGCATTGGTGCGCGCACCAATGTGCAGGACGGCACCATCATCCACGTCAGCCACCACAGTCCGTACAACAAGGCCGGCTACCCGACCCTGATCGGTGAAGGCGTGACCGTCGGCCATGGCTGCATCATCCACGCCTGCAGCATCGGCGATTACAGCCTGATCGGCATGGGCGCGTGCATCCTCGACGGTGCCCGGGTCGAGCGCCATGGCTTCGTCGGTGCCGGTGCAGTGATCGGCCCCGGCAAGGTAGTGGGCGAAGGCGAACTGTGGGTGGGCAACCCCGCCCGTCCGGCGCGCACGCTCAGCGACAAGGAGATCGAGTCGCTGCATTATTCGGCCGACCACTACGTGCGGCTGAAGGACGAGTACCTGGGCTGAGGCCGCATCACCGGTGGCCGGGCTCTGCTAAAGTCTGGGCCCGACCAGGAACCGTCGAGACCCCCATGCCCGTGGCTGCACGCCGGAGAGGACTCCAGCGCCCACTTCGGCGGCCATCGCGCTGATGGCCGCGCCGATGCTCGATACCTACCGCGAGGTGGTAACGCCGGAAGGCGTGCCGCTGCAGTTGCCTGCGGCCGGACCGATGCCGCGTGCCCTGGCCTGGCTGATCGACCTGGCCGTCCGCTTCGGCGCGCTGACTGCGCTGTCCATTCCGCTGGCCCTGCTCGATGAGTTCGGCCGCGGCCTGTACATGGCGCTGATGTTCCTGCTGATGTGGGCCTACCCCATCGTCTGCGAAGCGCTGTGGGGCCGTACGCTCGGCAAGCGCGTGCTGGGCCTGCGGGTGCTGGCACAGGATGGCGCACCGGTGGGCTGGATGGCATCGATCACCCGTAATCTGCTGCGCACCGTGGACATGCTGCCCTTCGGCTACGCGCTGGGCCTGATCAGCAGCCTGTTCGATCCGCATGGCCGCCGCCTGGGCGATCTGGTTGCCGGCACGATGGTGGTGCATTCGCCACCGCATTACCTGCCGCCGCCGGCCACCATCGACAGCGTGCTGGCCCCGCCACAACCGCTGCGGCCTGAAGAACAGGCGGCGGTGATGGCCTTCGCCGAGCGCGCGCCACGCCTGTCTCCCGCGCGCCAGCAGGAGCTCGCCAGCATCGCCGAGCCGTTGACCAGCGCGTCCGGCCAGGTCGGCGTGCTGCGTCTGTATGCGATGGCCAACTGGTTGCTGGGTCGACGATGAAGCAGGAACAGTTCGTCGCCCGCCATCAACAGGAATGGCATGACCTGGAGCAGTGGCTGCAGCATCGCGCCGGTGCCTCGCGTCGGCGTCGGCGCAAGCCGGGTGCAGAGGAGGCCGGCGATGTCAGCTTCCCACAGCGCTACCGACGGCTGTGCCAGCAGCTGGCGCTGGCCCGCGAACGCGGCTACAGCCCGCAGCTGGTGCAGCGTCTGCAGCAGCTGATGCAGCACGGTCATGGCGTGCTGTACCGCACGCCACCGACCCGCTGGCGGCGCGCGCTGGAATTCCTGGTCGCTGATTTCCCGCTGCTGGTACGCAGCCAGGCGCGCAGCATGTGGGCGGCGCTGGCGATGTTCGCGGTGCCGGCGCTGGCCTGCTTCGTGCTGGTGCAGGTGTACCCGGACAGCATCCACCTGCTGATGGACAACGGCCAGATCGCCGAGATGGAGCGCATGTACGACCCATCCGCCGAGCGCCTGGGCCGCGACAGCGGTACCGACTGGATGATGTTCGGCTACTACATCATGAACAACATCGGCATCGCCCTGCGCACCTTCGCCAGCGGCCTGCTGGCGGGGTTGGGCACGCTGCTGGTGCTGTTGTTCAACGGCATCACCATCGGCGCGGTGGCCGGCCATCTGCAGCACATCGGCCATGGCGGCCCGTTCTGGCGCTTCGTGGTCGGCCACGGTGCGTTCGAGCTGACCGCGATCGTGATCGCCGGCGGTGCCGGCCTGCAGCTGGGCATGAAACTGCTGGCGCCCGGGCGGCGTCGCCGTCTGGATGCGCTGGTTGAAGGGGGGCGCATCGGCGCACGGCTGTGCCTGGGCGTGGCCTTCATGCTGCTGCTGGCAGCGTTCGTGGAAGCATTCTGGTCGTCCATCGCCGAAATCCCAGCTGCAGTGAAGTTCAGCGTGGCCGGTGTGCTGTGGGCCGGCGTGCTGCTGTGGCTGTGGCGCGGTGGACGCGGAGGCAGCCATGCGGATTGACCACTTGGACGTGGTGCTGCGCGCGCGCAGCAGCTGGGAAGCGATGGAGCTGGGCAGTGCGCTTGCCCGCCGCCATGCACGCGGTGTGTGGGGCAGCTGGCTGCTGGCCAGTGCGCCGTTGTTCGTGCTGTTCAATGCGCTGGCCTGGTGGCTGGATGCCTTCGGCTGGGCCTGGCTGGCGATGTGGTGGTGCAAGCCCTTGTTCGAGCGCGCGCCGCTGTACGTGCTCTCGCGCGGCATCTTCGGCGAACGGGTCGGTGCGCGCGCTGCACTGCGCGCACAGCGGCAGTGGGGTGGCAGCGGCTTCTGGGGTTACCTGGGCTGGCGCCGTTTCAGTGGCCTGCGCAGCCTGTGCCTGCCGGTCAACCTGCTGGAGGGCAATGCGCCCGCGCAACGCGGCGCTCGCCGGCGCGCAGTCGCTGCCGGCGCTGCGGGCCCTGCGCTGGTGCTGGCCGTGACCTGCCTGGCATTCGAGCTGGTGCTGGTGGTGGGCGCGATCGCAACCATCTTCATCTTCATTCCCCTGGAACTGCTGCCCGAATCCTGGCGCGCGGCGTGGGCGATGGTCAGCGTGGAAGCACCCGCATGGGCCAAGCTTGGCCTCAACCTGCTGTTCTGGCTGGCAGCGGCGCTGATCGGACCGTTCTACGTGGGCGCTGGCTTCGGCCTGTACTTGAACCGGCGCACGCAGATGGAAGCCTGGGACGTGGAAATCGCCCTGCGCCGCCTGCGCGAACGCTTGCTGCCGGTGGCCTCTTCATTGGTGCTGCTGCTGTGCCTGGCGCTGCCGTTGGCACCCGCGCATGCGCAGGACGCCGACACGCCGGACGCCGGGCAGACCGCTGCGGCCAGCGGCGATGAAGACGAGGATGCGGAAGAAACCGAGGAAGTGGCCACTGCGGAAAACGATCCGGCCAATACACCGGCGGTGATCTTCGGCGACAAGGCGGTGGATACCGCCGGCTTCCGCCAGGCCGTGAGCCGCGCTTACGAAGATCCGTTGCAGCGGCCGAGGCGGCAGGTCAGCCGATGGAAGCCGATCGAAGACGCCGCCGAAAAGAAGAAAGACAAGAAGGATCTGCAGAAGGACAGCAGCAGCGACGCCGACCGCAAGGCACGCAAGAGTGGCCAGCTGTGGCTGGCACGGATCGCCGAATGGGGCCTGTGGGGGCTGCTGGGTGTCCTGCTGCTGGTGCTGTTGTTGACCGCGCGGCTGTGGCTGCCGTGGTTGCGCGGTTCCGGCCGCCGCAAAGAAAAGCAGGCACCGCAGGTCACCGAAGAACAGGTGGAAATGCCGGTGGTGCTGCCGCCGGATGTGGCGACCCAGGCCGGCCTGCTGTGGGACCAGGGACGACCGCGGCAGGCGCTGGCCCTGTTGTATCGCGCCAGCGTACGCACGCTGGTGGAGCGCACCGGCATCGCTTTGCCGCCTGGCGCGACCGAAGCACAGTGCCTGCGTGCCTCGCGGCGTCTGACCGACAGCACCGACCGTGAACTGTTCGCGCGCATCGTGCGCATGTGGCAGTACGCCGCCTACGGTGGGCGCCTGCCTGCCCGCAGCGATTTCGACGCGTTGGCCAGCACACTGCGCCAGCAGTACGGGTGGCAGGCATGAATCCGCGCCTGTTCTGGTCATTGCTGCTGGGCGCGCTGGTCCTGTTCGGGGTACCGCTGACGATCCTGTTCCTGCGCACGCACGAAAAGGTGACCGAGACCGTCGTGCTGCCGCCGCAGGGCGAAGCGAGCTACAACCCGCTGTATGTGCTGGGCCAGGCCCTGCGCGCCGACGGCATCGAGGTGCAGTCCCGGCAGCGGTTGGAGCTGGCACAGATGCCACTGGCCGCCACCGATACGCTGGTGCTGCTGCAGGACACCGCCGACATGCCGCCGCGCACTGCGCAGGCCCTGCTGGATTGGGTAGATACGGGTGGCCATCTGCTGCTGCGCACGCAGCCTCCGGCCGAGGACGATGCCAGCAGTACGCAGGGTCCCTTGCTGGACAGGATCGGCGTGGACAGCCTGTTCCATGAAAGCGACTGCCAGCCCTTCCACGTGGTCGATGATCCGAGCCATGTCGAGTTCTGCGGCGGCCGGCGCTTCAGCCTGGGCTTCCAGGCCAACGCCACGGCCGAGCGCCGTTGGGGCGGAAACCAAGGGCTGGTGTTCGCACGTCTGCCGCACGGCAAGGGCCGCATCGACGTGCTGGCCGACATGGACGTCATGCGTGGTGAAGGACCGAACCCATCAACGCGCCGCCGCACAGTCGATGCCGTCGCCCGCGATGGCCTGCATGACCTCTCGCATCGCGACCTGACACGCTACCTGCTCGACCCCAACTATGGGCGCGGCACGGTCTGGTTGGTATACGGCAGCCGCCCGCCTTCACTGGGCGCGCGCATCTTCTACCAGGGCTGGCCGCTGTGGGTGCCGCTGCTGCTGGCGATCCTCGGCTGGCTGTGGTCGCGCGCGCAACGCTTCGGCAGTGCCCTGCCCGCCCCGGTGATCGAGCGCCGTTCGCTGCTGGAACACGTCCGCGCCAGTGGCGAACTGCTGTTGCGCTTCGGTCATGGCGCGCGCCTTTACCAGGCCGTGCAGGCGCTGTTCCTGCATCGCCTGCGCCTGCGTGCACCCGTGGCTGCGGCACTCGACGGTGCTGCGCGTGACCAGGCCATCGCCGCGGTGCTGCAATGGCCGGTCAGTCGTGTCACCAGTGCCCTCACGCCGCCTTCGCCGCATGATTCCTCCGCCCTGCGCGAGCGCATCCGCTTGCTGCTCCAGATGAGATCCCTGCTATGACCGATGCCCCTGAACTTCCGGCGGCCGCCACCGCCCGCCTGATCGAACGCGTCGACGCCATCCGCCAGGCCGTCGGCCACGCCTTCATCGGCCAGGCCGACGTGCTCGACCAGATCCTGGTCGCCCTGCTGGCCGGTGGCCACGTGCTGATCGAAGGCGTGCCCGGCCTCGGCAAGACCCTGCTGGTGCGCGCGCTGGCGCAGGCGCTGGAACTGGACTATGGCCGCGTGCAGTTCACCCCCGACCTGATGCCCAGCGACGTCAGCGGGCATGCGGTGTACGACCCGAAGAGCGAGAGCTTCAAGATCCGCCGCGGCCCGGTGTTCACCAACCTGCTGCTGGCCGATGAAATCAACCGTGCCCCGGCCAAGACCCAGTCCGCGCTGCTGGAAGTGATGCAGGAGGGCCAGGTCACCATCGAAGGCAAGGCCTTCACCCTGGCGCCGCCGTTCATGGCGCTGGCCACGCAGAACCCGCTGGAACAGGAAGGCACCTATCCGCTGCCGGAAGCGCAGCTGGACCGTTTCCTGCTGAAGGTTCTGATCGACTATCCGCAGCTGGAAGACGAGAAGCGCATGGTCGCGGCAATCACCAGCGGCCGCGCCGCCAGCGATTTCGACCTGAGCCAGGTGCCGCGCGTGCTCGGTGCCGGCGAACTGCTGGCATTGCAGCAGGCCACCGCGGCGATCACCGTCGATGACGAAGTGATCGACTACGCGGTGCGCATCGTGGCCGCCACCCGGCAGTGGCCGGGCATCGCCGTTGGCGCCGGCCCGCGCGGCAGCATCGCCCTGGTACGTGCCTCGCGCGCGCAGGCGGTGCTGGCCGGGCGTGATTTCGTCACCCCCGATGATGTGCGCGACATCGCCCGCCCGGCCCTGCGCCACCGCATCGCGCTGGCACCGGAACTGCAGATCGAAGGCCAGGATGCCGACGACGTGCTGGGTGCGCTGCTGGCCAAGGTCGAAGCGCCGCGCCGATGAGGCCTGCGCCGCTGCTGCTGGCGTTGCTGTGGGCCTGGGCCGTGCTGGGAGGCGTGGTGCTGGGCGGCCTGCTGCCGCGCTGGAGCTGGGCGCTGGCCGGCGCATTGATTGCGGTGCTGGCACTGGTTGATCTGTGGCGACAACGGCGACGGCCGTCGCCCAGCGTCGAGCGCGACGTGCCCGAGGCGCTGGCACTGGGCGTGCGTCGCGAGATCGGCCTGCGCCTGCACAGCGAACAGGCCATGCACGTGCACGTGTTCGATCTGGTGCCGGGCGGTTGGCCACTGGAATCGCTGCCGCAGCGCGTGCAGTTGCGGGCCCGCCATGTCAGCTCGCTGCATTACCACGTGCAGCCGCAGCAGCGCGGGCGCTTTGCCTTCGAGGGCGTGCAGCTGCGCATCCGCTCGCCGTGGCGGCTGTGGTGGCAGCAACGCACGCTGCCACCGGCGCTGGAGGTACGGGTCTATCCCAACTTCGTGCCGCTCACCCGCTTCGCACTGTTCAGCGCCGACCAGGCCTCACGCTTGGTGGGCGCCCATGTGAAACGGCGGCGTGGTGAGGGCACCGATTTCCACCAGATGCGCGAGTACCGCATCGGCGACAGCCTGCGCCAGCTCGACTGGAAGGCCACCGCACGCGCGCGCAAGCTGATCTCGCGCGAGTACCAGGACGAGAAGAACCAGCAGCTGCTGCTGATGCTCGACAGCGGCCGCCGCATGCTGGCCAGCGAAGGCGGGCTGTCACACTTCGACCATGCCTTGAACGCCTCGCTGGTGGTGGCTTACCTGGCGCTGCGCCAGGGCGATGCCGCCGGCCTGTTCGCGGTGGGCGGCGAGCGCCGCTGGGTGGCGCCGCAGCGCGGCATGGGCACGGTGCAGCACCTGTTGCGCGCCAGCTACGATCTGCAGCCACAGGCCGTGGCCACCGATTACCTGGCCGCCGCCACCGAAGTATCGCTGCGCCAGCGTCGACGCGCGTTGGTAATGCTGGTCAGCAACGTGCGCGATGAAGACATCGAAGACCTGCTTGCTGCCGTGCGCCTGCTGCAGCGCCGCCATCTGGTGTGCGTGGCCAGCCTGCGCGAGCGCGAGCTGGATGCTGCGCTGGAGGGCGAGGTGCATACGGTCGAGGATGCCGCGCAGGCCGGTGCCGCCGCGCTGTACCTGCAGCAGCGCGCGCAGGCGCATGACGCGCTGCGCGCCGAACGGGTGATGGTGCTGGACGTGACCGCCGATGCGCTGCCCGCAGCGCTGGTGGAACGCTACCTGGCAGTGAAGCGCGAAGGGCTGCTGTGAGCGGTAGCGCCGGGCCATGCCCGGCGGATCACCGTGGACACCGGGCATGGCCCGGCGCTACCGGCCCGTTGCTCTGGTAATTGCCAACCTTGGTTGGCACACAATCAACGGCGCCGACCAAGGTCGGCATCTACCAACTACGGCTACCGATGCGCAATCAGCGTTCGCCCAGCAACCGGCGCTGCAACCGCTTCACCGATCGCTGCAGCAACACGCGATGCCGCGCCAATTTCATCCACTGCGGCAGGCGCGAGAACATCGAACTGTTGCGTATACCGCCGTGCTCACGCAGCGTGGCTGCAGCGTAGTCGTGCAGCGCCTGCAGGTGTTCGGCGTTATAGGCCCAGAGCAGGCCGGCGCGGGTGGGTTCAACCAGATGCAGCGGCAGGCCGAAATGCGGGTCGGCTGGCTCGGCATCGCGCAGCGGGGTGGCCGACACGTCGACATCGCTGCTGCGACCGCACTG